>JAAFHD010000021.1 GCA_013298245.1 Alphaproteobacteria bacterium | reverse complement strand
GGCGCGCGCGGTGCGTCCAGTGCTGCATCGCGCAGCACCGCCCCCGCCCAGGCCGGCGGCACAGCGGGCATCGGTCGGCGCAGCGGCGGGCCTGAGGGCGCGGCGCGCGGCGGCGGCGCGCCAGCGGCCACCGCCGCGGCACCCGGGTCATCCAGCACGATCACCGGTGAGCCTGCCGCAGGTGCTGTGATCGGCGCGCCGGGGTCGTCCATCACCACCAGTGTGCCCTCGGGGTCATCGGGGCTGGTCGCGGTGCGGGGGCGGCGCACCACGGCCAGTTCCGCTTCACGGCGCTGGCGCGTCACGCTGCGCAGGCGGGCGTAGAAATCGATGCTGTCGGCGCGCAGCGCATCCAGCGTGTCGAGGTTTTCCGCGCGCAGATCGAGGCCGCCCAAGGTTCCGCGCGAAATGTTCAGCGCGCGCAATGTGGCGCGCGAGGTCAGCGGGTCGAGCGCGATCGAGACCGGGTTGAAGAAGCCATCCAGCCCATCGCCCACCGCATCGCGCAGGCCCGTCGGGCCGAGCAGCGGGATGAACAGGTATGGCCCATCCGGCATGCCGTATCGCGCGAAGGTCTGGCCGAAATCGCCCGATTGCCGGGGCAGGCCACGCGGGGTCGCAAGGTCATACAGACCGGCCAATCCCAAGGTGGAGTTCAGCGCGAAACGCCCAAGCGTGACGGCGGCCGCATCGAAGCGCAGTTGCAGGATATTGTGCGCGAAGATCACCGGCTCACCCAGGTTGCGCAGTGCGAGGCGCACGCGGGTGCGGCCGTATTCCGGCACGATTTCCCGGTAGGTCTCGGCGACAGGGCGGAAGATGCTGTCATCCAGGTTGGTCTGCACGTCCAGCATGGCGCGGTTGATGCGCTCCAGCGGGTCATTGGGGTCGGTCGCGCCGGCATATTGGGAAGATGCTGTCGGCAATTCCACGCCGCCCCGCCCCACTTGCGTGGACCCGCAGGCCGCGAGCAGAAGCACGGTTGAGAGAATGAAGGGGCGGAATGCCATGGGTGCGTTCTATCGCAAGGCCGCGCGCGGTGCCACCGCATGCTGATCGCACTGGGTGTGGTCTTCGCGGGCCTGGCCTTGGCGGGTGCTGTACAGGGGCTGCTGGCGGCGCGCGCGCTGGGGCAATTGGTGGCGGCGCGCGCCCCCGCGGGCCCCGCGCTGCCCGCCAGCATCCTGAAGCCGTTGCATGGCGCGGAGCCTGGCCTTGATGGCAACCTGGCTGCCAGCCTGGCGCAAAACCACCACGCGCCCTTCGAGATGGTGATGGCCGTCGCCGACCCGGCCGATGCCGCGCTGCCCTTGGCCCGCGCGCTGTCCGAACCCGCGCGGGTGATCGTGGCCCCCGAGGTGCTGGGGCCGAACCGCAAGGTGTCGCAGTTGGTGCATCTGGAAGCCGCGTCGGTCTATCCGGTGCTGGTCGCGGCGGATGCCGATATGCGTGTCAGCGCCGATTGGCTGACCGCGGTGACCGCGCCGCTGGCCGACCCCGAAGTGGGGCTGGTGACATGCCTCTACACCGGCGTCGCGGCCGATGGCGGCTTCTGGTCGCGGCTTTCGGCGCTGTCGATCGATTGGCACTTCCTGCCCAATGCGGCGCTGGGCGAAAGCATGGGCAAAGCCAATGGTTGCTACGGCGCGACCATCGCCGTGCGGCGCGAAGTGCTGGAGGAAGTGGGCGGCTTCACCGCCTTTCTGGAATTGCTGGCCGATGACCACGCGCTGGGGGCTGCGGTGCGGCGCGCGGGGTATCGCGTCGTGCTGTCACCCATGCTGCCCGCGCACATGATGAGCGAGCCTGGCGCGCTTGCGATGTGGCGGCACGAATTGCGCTGGGCGCGTACCATCCGGTTGTTGAACCCGGCGGGGTATTGGGGGCTGGGGCTGACGCATCCGTTGCCGTGGGCGGTGCTGGCGGCGGCCTGCCTGCCGGGGCTGTGGGCGGCGGGTGTGTTGGGGGCTGCGGTCGGTGCGCGGCTTGGCGCCGTGGCCCGTATCGAACAGGCGATCGGGCAGGCGCCGCGGCTGGCCTGGTTGCCGCTGCGCGATGCGGTGTCCTTCGCGTTGTGGCTGGCGGGGCTTTGGCCCGGGCGGGTCCATTGGGGGAAGGAGAGGTTCCGCGTCACTGCTGATGGGCGGTTGGCGCGGTAGCAGGCCGGGCGCATGATGCGGCCATGCAGCTCGCCATCGTCACCTTCCGCATGCCCGCTGGCTTTTCGCGCGATGACGCGGCCGGCTATTTCCGGGAAACCGCGCCGCGATATGCGGGCCTGCCTGGCTTGATCACCAAGCACTACATCCACCGCGTGCTGGATACACACGCCGAAGCGGGCGGTGCCTATCTGTGGGAGAGTGCGGCGGCCGCCTCGGCGGGCCACGGCCCGGAATGGGCCGCGCGTGTGACGGCGAAGTATGGCAGCGCGCCGGAGATCCGCCTGTTCGACGTGCCGGTCAGTGTGGATAATCGCGGCGCCCAGCCGGTGATTGCCGAACACGCGCCCGGCTGAGGACAGCCACACCGCTTAGGCTGTATACAGCGTGGATGTTCATCGAGATCGAACGCGAACTGGCCGAGGCCTGGAGCGCAGCGCGCATGACACGCGCTGAAATCGCGGCACGGCTGGACCAGCCGGTGCGCTTCGGCGACCTGCTGCATGCTATCCATCGGTTTGGCCTGACATTGCCCCGTGTGCCGTCCGATCCCACGTCGCCCGGAGTGCAGCTGGTGAAGATGCTGACCGACCGCGCGGCCCATGGCCGCTGAACTTCGCGTCAGCATCATCGTGCTGGATACCGGCCCGCTGATCACGCTCGCGGTGGCGGATGCGCTGGACTATCTGCTCTATCCCGGCGTGCCGGTGCTGCTGCCCGACGCCGTGCTGTACGAGGCGACGCGCCAAGGCAATGCGCTTGGCGCGGTGGCCATACTGGAATGGGCGCAGGCGCATGCGGGACGCGTGACCACCATCAGCACCGAGACCTTCTTCAACCATGTCGCGGCGCTGGAGGCCCGGCCAGGCCATCGCGAGCGTGACCTCGGTGAGCGTGCGGCACTGGAGGCGGTGCATGACGCGATCCACCTGGCCGATGATGAGCGCGCCCTGCTGCTGACCGAGGATGACCGCGTGCTGCGCCGTATCCTGGTGCTGGAGGCGGAGCTGACGCAACGGATGATCCCGATCACCACCCGTGACTTCCTGCTGGGTCTGGAAGCCACAGGCCGCATCAACGCCGCCGATGAGATCTATCGACGGGTCGAGGATGCCGGGCGGCTGGCCAGTCGTCGCACTGCGCTTGCCGACCAGCAGACCGCCGCGCGCGCCGCCGTGGAAGCCTTGCTGCGCCGGCCATGATGCGCCGCCTGATCCTCAACGCCGATGATTTCGGTCTGCACGCCAGCGTCAACGAGGCGGTGCTGCGCGCGCATACCGAAGGCGTGCTGACCGCAGCCAGCCTGATGACCGGCGCGCCAGGTTGCGATGAAGCGGTGGCGATCGCCCGCGCCACGCCGTCGCTGGCGGTTGGCCTGCACATCACGCTGACCGATGGCGTGCCGGTGCTGCCGGCCGCGCGCATCCCCGCACTGACGCAGAAGAACGGGCGCTTGCGCGATGACATGGCGGCGATGGGGCTGTTGCTGGCCTTGTCCAAGGAAGCGCGCGCGGAACTCCACGCGGAGGTTCTGCGCAGGTGGAACGTTTTTCCGCGACGGGCCTGACGCCTGACCACATCAACACGCACAAGCATTTTCATTTGCACCCTGTCATCGCCGCCAGCGTGATGCAGGCGGCCGCTGGTGCCGGCATCCGCTGCATCCGCCTGCCGCTGGAGGAAGCGGCGACGGTGGGCGGGCGGGGCCATTGGTCGCATGCCGTTCAGAACCGCTGGTGCCGCACGCTGCGCGAACGCGCGACCAGCTGGGGGTTGGCGGCACCCGCGCGCGTGGTGGGGTTGAAATGGTCCGGCGCCTTCACGGCCGAACATCTGCTGGCGGCGCTGCCGCGGCTGCCCGATGGCGTGACCGAACTCTACTTCCACCCGGCCGCGCAGGATGACGTTCCCGGTGGTGCGCCCGGTTATCAGTACCGCGCCGAACTTGCCGCGCTGACCGACCCGCGCGTGCTGGATGCGCTGCGCGACACGCCACGCGGCGGCTATGCCGCGATGCTCTTGCCATGAACCGCTGGGGCGTCTTGCTGGCGATGGCGGGCTTCGCGCTGGCCTGCTGGGTGATCTGGCAACAGGATTTGACGGCGGTCTTCGCGCTGCTGTCGGGTGCTGGTTTCGCACTGTTGTGGATGGGCCCCGCGCATCTGCCATCGGTGCTGCTGAACGCGCATGCCTGGGGGATGATGCTGCCCGGCCGCGCGCGCGGGTCCTTGGGTTGGCGCGCGGCGTTGTTCTGGGTGCGCGAGAGCATCAACCATCTGCTGCCCGTGGGGCGCATCGGCGGGGAGGTGGTGGCCTATCGGCTGATGCGCCGCGCGGGTGTGGGGGCGGCACCGGCGGCGGGCAGCTTGATCGGGGACCTGGCCTTGTCGCTGGTCTCACAGCTGGCGTTTGCGCTGCTGGGCCTGGCGCTGCTGGCCTGGGCCGGTGCGTCGCTGGGTGTGGCGGCGACGGTCACGTCGATCGTGGTGGGCGCGGCGGCGGCGGCGTTTGCGATCTTCGCGGTGCAGGGCGAGTTCCTGTCCCGCGCAGTGGCGGGGTTGAACCGCGTGGCGGCCGACCGCCTGGCGGGGCTGGCCGAAGCGTCGCGCAAGCTGGATGTCTATATGCGCCGCCTGTGGCGCCGGCCGCGCGAAATGGGGTTATGCGCCTTCTGGCAATTGCTGGGCTGGATGGCGGGTGCCATCGAAATCTGGGTTGCGGCTTGGGCACTCGGCACGCCGATTTCCATCGCCGATGCGTTGCTGATCGAGGCGCTGATCCAGACCTTGATCTCGGCCGCCTTCGTGGTGCCGGGGGCGCTGGGCGTGCAGGAAGCGGGGTTCATCGGGCTCGCGGTGCTGGTCGGGTTGGACCCGGCGGCGGGGGCGGCGTTGGCGGTCGCACGGCGGCTGCGGGATGTGATGCTGTTCCTGCCCGGCCTGCTGGCCTGGGCGTGGATGGAGCGGCGTTAGCCGAGCGGCCAGCGCGGCCTTGGCGCATGGTCCAGCGCATCGGCGCGGCCTGCGCGCAGATGTTGTAGCCCGGCCCAGGCGACCATCACGGCATTGTCCGTGCATAGCCGCATCGGCGGCGCGATCAGCGGCAGGGCTGTGGCGCCAGCCAACGCCGTGCGCACGGCCTGGTTCGCGGCCACACCGCCAGCCACGACGACTGCGGTCGCGCCTTGCATCATGCCCAGCGCGTGGCGCGCGCGGTCAGCCAGCACATGCGCCACCGCCGCCTGGAAGCTCGCCGCGACATCGGCCGCAGCCGCGCCCTTCGCCAAGGCCTGCGCGACGGCCGTCTTCAGCCCCGAGAAACTGAAGTCGCAGCCAGGCCGCCCCAGCAGCGGCCTGGGCAGGGCGACAGCGCGTGGGTCGCCCTGCGCCGCCAGGCGTTCCAGATGCGGCCCGCCTGGCCAGGGCAGGCCCATCAGCTTGGCGGATTTGTCGAAGGCCTCGCCCACCGCGTCATCCAGGGTGGAACCCAGCCGGCGATATTGCCCGACACCCTCCACCGCCACGCATTGGCAATGCCCGCCGGAGAGCAGCAGCAGCAGATACGGGAAGCGCGTTTCCGGGTTGGTCAGCGTGACAGTCAGCGCATGCGCCTCCAGGTGATTCACGCCGATGAAGGGCAGGCCATGCGCCAGCGCCAGGCCCTTGCCGAAGCTTGACCCGACGATCAACCCGCCGATCAAACCAGGGCCAGCGGTCGCCGCAACGGCGCAGAGTTCCGCATGGCCGATGCCCGCTTCGTGCATGACGCGCGCGACCAGGCCTGGCAACCGCGCCAGGTGCTCGCGCGCCGCCACTTCCGGCACCACGCCGCCAAACCGCGCATGGTCCGCCAACTGGGAATGCACCACTTCGGCCAGGATGCGCCCATCGGGGGCCAGCACGGCGGCGGCGGTCTCATCGCAGCTGGTCTCGATACCAAGGATGGGGCGGCTTTGCGGCATGCGCGGCTGGTTCTATAGGCGCGCGATGTCTTCCGCCATGCCCGATACCGCACGCGCCCGCAGCCACGCCCGCATGCCTGGCCTGCCGCTGCGTGTGGGCACGCGCGGCAGTCCGCTGGCGGTCACGCAGACGCGGATGTTCCTGGAAGCCTTGATGCGCGTCTGCCCTGTGCTGCGTGATTTGAATGCCTTCGAGGAACATCAGATCATCACCACGGGTGACACGGTGCAGAACCGGGCCTTGGCGGAAATCGGCGGCAAGGGGCTGTTCGCGAAAGAGATCCACGAAGCGCTGCTGGATGGCCGGATCGATTTCGCCGTCCATTCCCTGAAGGACCTGGAAACCGAACTGCCCGCCGGCATCATCCTGGCCTGCACCATGACGCGCGAGGATGCGCGCGATGCGCTGATCCTGCCCGAAGGTGGCGCGGATGCGGACAACCCTTTCGCGGCGATCCCGAAGGGCGCCGTGGTGGGCAGTGCGTCGCTGCGGCGCCAGGCGCAAATCCTGGCCGCGCGGCCGGACCTGCGGGTCGTGAATTTCCGCGGCAATGTGGGCGGGCGCATCGCCAAGGTGCGCGCGGGGGATGTGGGTGCGTCCTTCCTGGCGCTGGCCGGCCTGCGCCGCCTGGGCTTGGAAGCCGAGGCCGCCGCCGTGATCGCGCCTGGCGCCATGCTGCCCGCTGCAGGGCAGGGCATCGTGGGTGTGACGGTGCGTGCAGCCAATGTCGAACTGGCGGAAATGCTCTCGGCCATCGAGGACCCGGTCGCGGCCGCGGTCTCGCGCGCCGAACGCGCGCTGCTGGCGGCGCTGGATGGCAATTGCCGCACGCCGATCGGCGGCTATGCCGAATTGCGCGACGGCCGGCTGCAGCTGGAAGGCCTGACCGCGCGCGCCGATGGCAGCTTCCTGCTGCGCCGGCGGATCGAGGGCGCGGCGGGCGATGCGGTGGCACTTGGCCTGGCACTGGGTGCTGAACTGCGGCGCGACAGCCCGGCCGATATCTTCGGGTAGCGCGGGCCGATTTTGCTGTAGGCTGGCGCGCATGAACCGCCGCAGCCTCTTCACCGGAAGCCTTGCCGCCGCCATGACCAGCCAGCTTGCCAGCGCGCAGAGCGCCGGCGCCATCACCGATGTGCCCGGCATCCGCGTGGGCCATTTTTCGGATACGCGCCGGCCCACCGGCTGCACCGCCATCCTGTGCGATGACGGCGCGGTGGCGGGCGTGGATGTGCGCGGCGCCGCCCCCGGTACGCGCGAGACCGACCTGTTGGACCCGTCCAACCTGGTGGAACGCGTGCATGCCATCCTGCTGTCAGGCGGGTCCGCGTTTGGGTTGGAAGCGGCAACCGGCGTGGTGCGATTCCTGGAAGGGCAGGGCATTGGTTTTCCGGCCGGGCCTGCCCGCGTGCCGATCGTGCCGGCGGCCATCCTGTTCGACCTTGGCATGGGCGATCATCGCATCCGCCCCGATGCTGAAGCCGGCTTTGCCGCCGCCGCCGCCGCGCGTGCGGAAGCGCCGGCGGAGGGCAGTGTGGGTGCTGGCACCGGTGCCACCGTCGGCAAGCTGTTCGGTCTGCCGCGCGGGATGAAGGGCGGCATCGGCACGGCCTCCGTGCGGGTTGGGCGCGTCACGGTCGGCGCCATCATCGCCTGCAACGCGGTGGGCGATGTGATGGATGGCGCGCGCATCCTGGCCGGCGCGCGCGACAGCGCCACGGGGCGCACGCGCATCAACGCGGCCAGCGCCATTCTGCGTGGGGAACTGCCCGCCGCACTTCAGCCGGGGATGAACACCACCATCGGCGCCATCGCGACCGATGCCGTGCTGACCAAGGCGCAGTGCCGGCGCCTTGCGCAGGTGGGGCATGACGGCCTGGCGCGCACCATCAACCCGGTGCACACCATGTGGGATGGCGATTGCCTCTTTGCGCTGGCGACGGGGCGCGCGGGGCTGCCTGGCAACATGATGACGTTGTCGGTCATGGCCGCGGAGGCGGTGGCGCGCGCGACCATTCGCGCCGTGATGGCAGCGACTGCGGTCAGCGGCGCGGGCGTGCCGGTGCTGCCGACCGCTGTGGAATTGGGCTGAACCGCGTCAGCGTTCCAGCCTGACCCCGGTGCGCGCCACCACCTCCTGGTAGCGCCGCACCTCGGCCTCCATGAAGGCGCGCGTGGTCTCGGGCGTGTTGGGCTGGGTCCAGGTGCGCACACCCGCGGTCAGGAAGCGGTCCGCCAAAGCGGGTTCGGCGATGGCGGCCAGCAGTGCGGCGTTCAGCCGTGCAACCACGGGTGCGGGCATGCCCGGCGGGCCGATGATCATGTTCCAGGTGGTCAGTTCGAAATCCGGCAGCGCGCCTTCGGCCAGGCTCGGTAGATCGGGGAACGCCGGAAAACGGTCGCGGCTGGTGACCGCCAGGCCGCGCACCAGGCCGGAGCGGATTTGTTCCGCGGCACTCGCCAGCACGGCGATGCCGAACTGGCCCTCGCCCTGGTGGATCGCGGTCAGCATCAGGCCGCCCGAGCGATAGGGCACATGGGTGAAGCGGTTGCCGATGCGTGATGCCAGCATCTCCGCACCCAGATGCGGGATGGAGCCGACGCCGGAGGTGGCATAGGCGATTTCTTCGGGGCGCGCGGCGCGCAGGCGGGCGATGGCCTCGGCGGCGGTGGTGGCGGGGAAGCGGGGTGCGGTGATCAGCACCATGGGTGCGGTGCCGATCATGCCGATCTGGGTGAAATCGCGCACCGGGTCGAAGGGCGTGCCGCCTTGCAGGGCGGCGGGCGCGATGGCGTGGCTGCTGACCTCGATCAGCATCAGCGTGTGGCCATCGGGTGCCTGGCGGCGCAGCCAGTCGGCGCCGACGGTGCCCGAGGCGCCAGGGCGGTTTTCCACCATGATGCGCGCGCCATTGCCGATGTGATGCGCGAAGCGTTCGGAGACCAGGCGTGCCGCGATATCGGTGGAACCGCCTGGCGCGAAACCGACCGAAAGCCCGATGGGGCGTTCGGGGAATGCCTGTGCGGCGATGGGTGCCAGCAACAGCGCGCAGAACAGGGCAAGGCGACGCATGGTTTCCTCCGGTCTTTGCGCGGGGTTTATCGCGCGGGCGCCGGACGCGCCAGGGCGAGTGACAAGGCGGCGGCCATCGCGACCACGCCCGCCCATAGCAGCCACAGCGCGGTGGGCGCGCCCAATGCGTCGGCGAGGAATCCGACCGCCAGCGGCACCAGCGAAAACCCGGCATGCCCCACCAGGAAGAAGCCAGCGACGGCGCGTGGGCGGTCGGTGGGGGCAGCGATCGTGGCCATGGCCAAGCCGCCCATATAGACGAAGCCATAGGCCGCCGTGCCCGTGATCGCGCCGCCCAGCAGCAGCAGCCACAGCGTGCCGGTGGTGGTGCCGAGTATCGCGATGCCGGCGCCCACGGCCAGCACTGGCAGCCCGATGCGCAGCGCGCGCCGCGGTGCCACCCGATGCAGGAATTGCTGCGTCACCGCGCCCACCAGGATCATCAGCGCGACCGCCCAGGCGCCGGCATAGGGGCGGCCGGCCAGGGCCATCGCGGTGGGGATGGTGGTCAGCACAACGCCGGTGGTGCCCCAGGCCGGCAGCATGCCGAGCGTGCCGGCTAGCGTGCCGCGCGGAAACAATGGCAAGCGAAGCGTTGCGCCACGCGGCGCGGCCAGCGTTTCCGGCAGGCGCGCGACGAGTGCGATCAGCGCGCCGATCATCGCCACATGCGCCCAGAAGACGAAGGGCGGGCGCAGATCGGGCGTGGCCAGCATGGCCAGCAAGGTCAGCAGCGAGCCGGCGCCGAAACTGCCCGCGGTGCCGGCGGTGACGGTGGCGGCACCCAGGCGCGATGCGGCATCGGGCGTGGCACCGTCGCGCTCGGCCAATTCGGCGGCCCAGGCGCCGGCGGCATTGGACACGCAGCCCATGCCAAACCCCTGCATGACGCGCGCCACCGCCAGCGGCACCAGCCCCGGCAGGAAGGCCAGCAGCAGCGTGGATGCGCCGGTCAGCGCCAGGCCCAGCAGCATTGTGCGTCGGCGCCCGATGCGGTCGGGCAGCGGGCCCAGCAAGGGTGCCGTGATGATCAGCGTCAGCGCATAGCAGGCAAAGGCGGCAGCCAGCGGCCCGGCCCCCGCGCCGGCCGCGTATTCCACGTAAAGCGGCAGCGGCAAGGTGGTGGACAGGCCCGCCGCGAAGACCGCGAGGCCCACGCGGCGTGGCGGAGACAACATGCCCGCACGCTGGACCTGCGCGGCGCCGCTGTCACCATCACTTCACGATTGATCCGGATGTCGCCGCGCGGCCGGTGCGGGTAGTTTACCGCCATGCCGCAGGACATCGCCTTCGCCGCCCCGGGTCGCTTCTGGAAGGGGAATATCCATACGCATTCCACCATGTCCGATGGCGTGCGGACGCCGCGCGAGGTCTGCGCGGCGTATCAGGATGCGGGGTATGATTTTCTGGCGCTGACCGACCATTTCCTGGCGAAATACGATTTCCCGGTGGTGGATACGCGGGCGTTCCGCGCGCCCGGCTTCACGACGATTCTGGGCGCGGAGCTGCATGCGCCGGCGACCGCGCTGGGGGAAATGTGGCACATCCTGGCGGTGGGATTGCCGGCGGATTTCGCGCCCACCGCGGCGGATGAAACCGGGCCTGCGCTGGCCGCGCGCGCGCTGGCGGCGGGTGCGTTCGTGGCCATCCCGCACCCGGCCTGGTATGCGCTGACGGCGGCCGATGCCGCGACCATTCCGGGCGCGCAGGCGGTGGAGGTGTACAACCACACCTCCGCGCTGCGCACTGATCGTGGTGATGGCGCGTATCTGGCGGATCAGTTGCTGGCGGCCGGGCGGCGCGTCACGTTGATCGCCGTCGATGACGCGCATTTCAAATCGGCGGATGCCTTCGGCGGCTGGGTCATGGTGAAGGCCGAAGCGAATGAACCCGACGCGCTGCTGGCCGCGCTGAAGGCTGGCGCCTTCTACGCTACGCAAGGCCCGCTGCTGCACGACATCATTTGGCATGATGATGTGGTCGAGGTGCATTGCTCGCCCGCGGCCGCGGTCTATGTGCTGGGGCGTGGGCATCGGGCGGAACAGTCGCTGGCGCCGATGCAGACGCGGGTGCGGCTGCCGATCGGCGCGCTGCGGCGTGGTGGTTTTGCGCGCGTGGTGGTGGCTGATGCCGCCGGCCATCGCGCCTGGTCCAACCCCTTCTTCTTCGAGGACGCGCCATGAGCATCACCACCAACATCCAGGCCCTGCTGGAAGGCCGCGCCGAGGGGCGATACGGCCTGTCGCTGGTCAACCAGCAGCAGCATGCCTTGCAGGCGGCGTGGCTCGCGGAACGCGATGGTGGGTCGGATGCGCTGGTCGCGGCCGCACTGCTGCATGATGTTGGCCACCTGGTGCATGACCTGGGCGAGGACCCCGCCGATGCCGGGATCGACGACAAGCATGAGGAGCTGGGCCACATCTGGCTGGCGCAGCATTTCGGGCCGGATGTGACCGAGCCGGTGCGTCTGCATGTGGCGGCCAAGCGGTATCTGTGTGCGACGGAGGCGGATTACTTCGGCAAGCTGTCGGCTGACAGCATCAAGAGCCTGGCCTTGCAGGGCGGGCCGATGTCGGCCGCCGAGGTCGCGACCTTCGAGGCCCTGCCGCAGTGGCGCGAAGCGGTGCGGCTGCGGCGCTATGACGAACAGGCCAAGGTGAAGGGGCTGGCAACGCCGCCCGTGGCCCATTTCATGGCCTATGTGGCGCGCGCCTTGCGCGCCTGATCGCGCCGGCCGTCGCGGCAGGCGTCCGAGCAGAAGCGCACCTGGTCCCAATCGCGCGCCCATTTCTTCCGCCAGGCGAAGGGGCGCGCGCAGGCCGCGCAGATTTTTTGCGGCAGGTTGGGTTTCTTGTGCGCCATCAGCGCGCGCGGAGTTCGCCGACGCGCCGGCCTGTGCCATCCAGCAGCAGGATGCGCGCGCCCTCGGGCCCGTCCAGCCAGATGGCCAGGCGGCCATCGACGCCAGCGATCCCCATGATGCGGTTGCCGGCAGGCAGGTCCAGTGCCACATCGGGCGCGCGGGCCGGACCGCCGGCGCGCTTGATGAGCAGCACCACCAGCGTGACCGTGCCCGCGACGATCAACACGCCCATCCCGATCACCAAAGCCTGCAAAGCGCGCATGCACCAAACCCCCGAAGCCCATGAGACCATCGCCAGTGCCGACCACGCCGGCCAGCGGGCCGACCGTTTCCTGGCGGACGCCATAGGTTCGCTCTCGCGCTCGCGCGTCAAGGCCCTGATGGAAACCGGCTATGCGACGGTCGATGGCGCGCCACTGACCGACCCATCCGCCACCGTGCGCGCGGGCGCCGTCTATCGTCTGCGCATCCCGCCGCCCATCCCGGCCACACCCATCGCGCAATCCATCCCCCTGGATGTGCTGTTCGAGGACCGCCACCTGATCGTGCTGAACAAGCCCGCCGGCCTGGTGGTCCACCCCGCACCCGGCAATGCCGACGGCACGCTGGTCAATGCGCTGCTCGCGCATGCCGATGACCTTTCCGGCATTGGCGGAGAGGCGCGGCCAGGCATTGTGCACCGGCTGGACAAGGACACCTCCGGCGTGATGGTCGTGGCCAAGACGCAGGCGGCGCATGAGGCGCTGTCCCGCGCCTTCGCCGAACGCGACCTGGACCGCGAATATGTCGCACTTGTCTGGGGCCTGCCGCCGGGGGCCAGCGGTTCCATAGAAGGTGCCATCGGCCGCCACCCGACTGATCGCAAGCGCATGGCCGTGGTCACCCGCGGTGGCAAAGCCGCGCTGACGCATTGGCGGCTGGAACGCGCCTTCGGCACCGGGGCGGCGCTGCTGCGGGTGAAGCTGGCGACGGGGCGCACGCACCAGATCAGGGTGCATCTGTCGCATATCGGGCACCCGGTGGTGGGGGACCCGGTCTATCTGCGGCGCATTCCGGGTGCTGCCGCGGCGTTGGAAAAACCCGTGCGGGAAGCGCTGCTGGCCTTCCCCCGCCAGGCGTTGCATGCGGCCACCTTGGGCTTCCGCCATCCCGATACGGGCAAGCAACTATCCTTCGCCGCCAAGGTGCCGGACGACATGTTCATGTTACTGGAAGGTCTCGAAAGGTAATCTGACCTCTCGGGTCGGTTTTGGTTGCGGCCGGAATAAGGCGGCGGTATAAGAGGGGCATGGCAGCCGACCCGGGTGCCACTGAGATCCCAGGCCAGCCCCTCCCCGCGACGTGACCGCGCGGGAGGCGGCCCGGGAGGGCCCGGGAAAGACGTGCCACCATCGCTGGTCCCCCGCCGCCGTCACGGGGCAGGGGCCGGTACCATAGGGTGAGACATATGGCTTCCCTCTCTGTTCCGATGGCCCCTGAGGGCAATCTGTCGCGTTATCTGCAGGACATCCGGAAATTCCCGATGCTCCAGCCGCAGGAAGAATTCGACCTGGCCAAGCGTTGGCGCGAAACCGAGGATGACCAGGCCGCGCACCGGCTGGTGACGTCCCATTTGCGCCTGGTGGCCAAGATCGCGATGGGCTATCGCGGTTATGGCCTGCCGGTGGGTGAGCTGATTTCCGAAGGCAATGTCGGGATGATGCAGGCGGTCAAGCGCTTCGACCCCGATCGTGGGTTTCGATTGGCGACCTACGCCATGTGGTGGATTCGCGCGGCGATCCAGGAATACATTCTGCATTCGTGGTCCCTGGTGAAGATGGGCACCACGGCAGCCCAGAAAAAACTGTTCTTCAACCTGCGCCGGCTGAAGGGCCAGATGCAGGCGCTGGAGGAAGGCGACCTGTCGCCCGAAGTGGTGGCCAAGATCGCGCATAGCCTGGCGGTGCCCGAGGCCGATGTGATCAGCATGAACCGCCGCCTGGCAGCGCCCGATAACAGCCTGAACGCGCCGGTCCGCGCGGACAGCGAGGGCGAATGGCAGGACTGGCTGGTCGATGAGACGGAAAGCCAGGAAGACGAGCTGGCCGAACGCCAGGACATGACCAACCGCAAGGCGTTGCTGGGCACGGCACTCGCCACGCTGAACGAGCGCGAGCGGCATATCCTGATCGAGCGCCGCCTGAAGGACGAGCCGACGACGCTGGAGGAACTCTCGCAGCAATACAACATCAGCCGCGAGCGGGTGCGCCAGATCGAGGTGCGGGCGTTCGAGAAGCTGCAAAAGAGCATGAAGCAGCAGGTCGTGGAGGTGCGGGCGGCCTGACCGCCCGCATGGGGTTCACGCGAGCGTCGTGAGATCCTGGAACCAGTGTTGTGCGGGGACATAACCCCGCACATTGCGCGACACCGCCTTGGGGTTGGTGTCGTGCACCACGAAGACCCACAGCGCTTCGTTCACCGCTTTTTCGTGCGCGCGCTGCATCAGGCGGTTCTGTTCCGTCTCGTCGAAGCTGCTGGTCGCGGCGTCGAGCAGGCGGTCCATCTCGGCGTCCCGGTAGTGGCCGTAATTCACGCCCACCGGGTTGATCTGGCCGGAATGGAAGAAGCGGATGAAGGCGTAGAGCGGGTCCGATGTGAGATACGCCACGTTGTTGGCGGTGATGTTGCCTTGGCGGGAAATCGCGCCCGCGGCACCCTCGCGCCAGGCGGTGTAGAGCACTTCCAACTCCACCACCTGGAACTCCACCTGGATGCCGAATTCGCGCCAGGCGGATTGGATGTATTCGTTCATCGGCATCGAGAGCATCTGCCCCGAACCGCCCGAGGGCACGATGAAGCGCGTGCGCAGCGGCGTGCGTGGGGTGATGCCGGCCTCGGCCAGCAGGCGGCGGGCTTCGGCCGGGTCGTGGCGCACGCGGAAGCTGGGGGTGCCGAACCAGGGCGAGGAGGGGTCCACGACGCCGACGGCGGGCTTGGCCAGGCCCCCCATGAGTGCCACCACTTCATCGCGATTGATGGCGAGGTTCGCGGCCTGGCGCAGCCGCAGGTCGCGCCAGGGCGAGCCTTCCAGCAGGCTGAGGTGATAGTTCCACACATGCGGCGTGACGTTCTGGATGATGCGCGCGCCGGATTGCGCCAGGCGCGGCAGAAGATCAGGTGCGGGGCTTTCGATGATGTCGACCTGGTTGGTCAGCAGCGCGTTGGTGCGCGTGATGGTTTCAGGTGCAACCACCAGCACGATGCGGTCCACCTTCGCCATACGCGCGGGGTTCCAATAGGTGGTGTTGCGCACCAGCTCTGCGCGTTCGCGCGGCACCAGACGGCCCAGGCGGAAGGGGCCGGTGCCCGAGGGTTCGGCAGCGAAGCGGTCCCAGCTGCGGCCGAGGCGTTCGTATTGCGCCGGCGAGGAGATCAGGAACCACAGCATCTGGTAGGGGAAGAAGCTGTCCACCGCGCGGGTGGTGACCTGCACGGTCATGTCATCCAGCTTGCGCCAGGATGCGACGCTGGGCAGGCGCGGGCGCACTTGCGCGGCCTGGCGTTGGTCGAAATGCGGCGCCTGCGGGTTCAGGACTTTTTCGAAATTCCAGATGACGGCGTCGGCGTTGAACGGGCTGCCGTCGTGGAAGGTCACGCCGGCGCGGAGCCGAAAAACCCAGTTGCGGCGGTCGGCGGGGTCCGACGTCCATTCGGTGGCGAGGCCCGGCACCAGCTTGCCCGGGCGGTCCGCCACGTCCATTTCCCAGGCGACCAGCGGGTCATACAGCGTGTGGCCGGTGAACTGGTAGGCGCCGGCGCCGCGATCAGGCTGGCCCGTGGTCTGCGGGATGTCGGCCATGGAGATGCCGTAGCGGAGCACGCGCTCGGTTTGCGCAGATGCGGGCGCGGGTGCGCCAATACCGGGCAGTGCCGCGGCGGCGACACCGCCGGCGGAAAGCAGATCACGGCGGGAAAGCGTCATTCGGTGCAAAGCCCTTGGTTGGTGAGACCAGGGCGTTGCAACCGTCGTGCCAGTTATTCGGCGGCGCGCGCGTCATCCGGGCGGGGGGCTGCGAACAGCTCCGTCAGTTCCGCATAATCGCGGTAGCCGCAACGCGCGATGGTGCGCGCAGCCACGGCATCGAAGCGTCCCTTGTTCAGCACATTATCGGCGATGTGCACGCCGATCACCTGGCCCACCACGATCCAGCCGCCGGTGGGTTTGCCGTCGATATCGTGGAATTGCAGGGAGTGCACGACCTTGCATTCCAGGCTGGCGGGGCTGGCGGCCACGCGCGGGGCGCGCACGAACTGGCAGGGCGCGCGTTCGAGGCCGGTGACATCGAATTCCGACACGCCATCGGCCATCGCTTCGCTCGACTTGTTCATCGCATCGAAGAGCGGCCGCGTCGCGAGGTTGAACACGAATTCGCCGGTGGCGATCGCGTTCGCCGCGGAGTGCTTCATGCTCTCGGAGGTAAACGCGATCATCGGCGGGCGGGACTGCACCATGTTGAAGAAGGAATAGGGCGCGAGATTGGCCACGCCATTCGTATCGAGGCTGGAAATCCAGCCGATCGGGCGGGGTGCGATGATCGCCTTCAGCGGGTCATGCGGCAGGGGGTGGCCGCTGCGCGGGTCGTAGAACATGCTCTCATCCCAACAAGATCGCGCCGAGAATGGCGCCCGCCCCCAGCATCCACAAGGGCGAGCGCTTGGTAGCCGCGACAAACACCGCGGTCGCCGCGGTCACCGCAACGCCCACAAGCGGCATCGCCCCCCATGTCGCCAGCGCCGCCTGACCCAGCAGCAGCGCGCTCGCCATCACCAGGCCCAGCGCCACCGGCACCAACCCGCGTTCAGCCACGCGCAACCACGCGGCACCCGCAACCCGCGCGCGAAACATCGCAAAGCCCAGCGCCATGATCGCCGCCGGCCCGCACATCGCCAGCGTCGCGCCCAGCAACCCCACCGGCCCGGCCACATGCCAACCGAACACGCCCACAACCAGCACATTCGGCCCCGGTGCCGCCTGCGCCAGCGCATAGGCGCGGGCGAAAGCCGCGTCATCCATCCAGCCATGCTCATCGACGATCAGCCGGTGCATGTCGGCGATGACCGCACTGCCACCGCCCACCGCGATCACCGACAGCGACGCCAACCCCGCCATCAGCGACAACAAATCGCTCATCGCCGTTCCAGCCACGCCGCGAACACGCCAATCGGTGCCAGCCCCAGCACGATCCAGGGCAACGGAACCCTCCACAGGGCCAACGTCAGCACCAGCGCGCCTATGCCCCACATCAACGCGCTCGGGTGCGATTTGCGCGCCATCTTGATGCCGGTACCCAGCATCATCCCCGCCGCTGCAGATGCCACGCCGGCCAGCGCGCCGCGAACCATCGGATGCGCGCCATAGGCGTCATACAGGCTGGCCAGTGCGGCCAAGATCACCAGCGGCCCGCCGAACAGCCCAACCACCGCCGCCGCCGCCCCCGCAACACCTGCAAAACCATGGCCCACGATGATCGCGGTGTTCATCGCATTCGGGCCAGGCAGCGCCTGACCCAGGCCCAGGCGTTCGGCGTACTCAGCATCCGTCAGCCAGCCGCGCTTCTCGACCAGCATGCGCCGCGCCCAGGCATTGGCCCCACCGAAGCCCGACAGGCCCACCTGCAGATAGGCCCAGAACAGCGCGCCGGCCGAAGGGCTCACCGCGGCTGCAACTGCTCCACCACCTGCACCCAGTACGACGCACCGATCGGCAGTATGTCGTCGTTGAAGTCGTATTTCGGGTGATGCACCGAGGGGTCGCTGCCCGTCTTGCCCGCGCCCAGCATGATGTAGCTGCCGGGGCGTTCGTTCAGCATGAAGCTGAAGTCCTCCGCACCCATGGTGGGCTTGGGGAACATCGCGACGCGCGCCTTGCCCACCACGGCTTCCGCGGCCGGGATGATCAGGCGCGTGCTCTCGGCCTCGTTGATGGTGGCGGGGTATGCGCGCAGGAATTGCGCAGTGGCGCGCGCGCCGAAGGCTTCGGCGATGGTCGGCACCATGGCCAGGAAGCGCTTTTCCAGCAGATCGCCGACTTCGGGCAGGAACCAGCGGGCGGTGCCCTGCATGGTCACGGTTTCGGGGATCACGTTGTAGGTGAAGCCGCCCTTGATGTGCCCGATGGTGACAACAGCCGCTTCGACCGGTTCCACATTGCGGGCCACGATGCTTTGCAGCCCCTGCACGATGGCGGCGGCCACCACGATGGGGTCGATGCCATTATGCGGCAGGGCGCCATGCGCGCCCTTGCCGGTGATCTCGATTTCCAGGTTGGCGACGGCGGCCATCACCGGGCCTTCGCGCCAGAAGAACT
>JAAFHD010000209.1 GCA_013298245.1 Alphaproteobacteria bacterium | reverse complement strand
ACCCGGCGGCGGCTCCCCCGGCCGCGCCGCCAAGGGCGTCGCCAAGGGCCTGCTGCCCGACACCGCACCCGGCAGGATCGACGCAAAATCCGCTCGCATCCCTTCCCGCCTTGGCATCACGAAAATCCCGTGCGGCGAGCGCCCGACGCGCATCTGGTCCATCTCCCCCGTGCGCGGGTCCAGGATGGCAACCCGCCCGATCCAGCGCTGCGTCACCCACAGCCGCCCCTCGGGGTCAAAGGCAATGCAGTCCGGCCCGCCCTGCACATCAAAACGGCGCAGGACCTGCAGGGTCTGCGCATCAATCTGCCACACGCCCGATTCCACCCGCGCCGTCGCATACAGGAAGCGCCCATCCGGCGAGGGCATCACGATATGCGCGCCGCGACCCACTTCAAAAGCCGGCGTCACCTCGCGGCTTTCAGGGTCGATCTGGACGAACTGGTTGTTGCCCATCAGCCCCACCAGCAACCGCCCACGATGCCAGATGATGCCCGCCGGGTCCGGCCCCACGCGCACCGACCACACCGGCTCGCGCCGCACCATATCGACTGCGACAACCTCGCCACTGCCCTGCAGCGTCACATAGACCATGCGGCTGTCGGGGCTGAACGCGACGTGGCTCGGCTTGTCCGGCTGGCGCATCCGCACCAGCAGCGCCATGGTCCCGGCGTCATAGATGTCGATCTGGTCGCGGCGCAGGCTGGCGATCACCAAATACCGCCCATCCGGCGAATACTCGAGGTGATACGGGTTCGAGATCCGCTCGCGCCGCAGCACCTCACCCGTGCCGGGGTTCATGAAGATCAGCTCATTGCCGCCGGAATCACCGATCACCAAAGTGTTGCCATCGGGTGTCAGGACCAGGTGATGCGCTTCCCGCAGCACCGGAATACGGCGCAATTCCGTCCGCTCCCGCGCATCCATCACGCTGATCGTGGAATCACCGGAATTCAACACATAGACCAGGTCCGCGCGCGCCGGCAGCGCCAGCAGAACCATCAGCGGAAGGATGAAACGCAGCATCGGGGGCACCTGAAACAACAATCGGGGGTGCCCCTACAACACATCAGCCGGTTGGCAAACTCAAGGCGCTTTCGGTTGGAAAACCAGCGACGCGCCGTTCATGCAATAGCGCTGCCCGGTGGGCGGCGGGCCGTCGGGGAAAACATGGCCCAGATGGCCGCCGCATTGGGCGCAATGGACCTCGGTGCGGGTCATGAAGAAGCTGCGATCGGTGGTGGTACCGACGCCACCTTCCAGGGGGGCGAAAAAACTGGGCCAGCCGGTGCCGGATTCAAACTTGGTCGCCGCATCAAACAGCGGCGTGCCGCAGCCGGCACACGCAAAAACGCCGTCGCGTTTTTCATGGTTCAGCGGGCTGGTGCCGGCGCGTTCGGTCGCGTGTTCGCGCAGCACCTTGAAGGCCAGCGGCGAGAGCTCCGCCTGCCATTCGGCATCGGTCTTCTTCACCGGAAAATCGCGCGCGGCGGGCTTGGATCCGAACATCAGGCCGATGCCTTCTTCAGCCGTTCGGCGAAGGCCTTGCGGAACTTCGCCACCTTGGGTGCGACCACCGCGCGGCAGTAGCCGGCCCAAGGGTTCTTCGCGAAATAATCCTGGTGGTAGGCTTCTGCGGGCCAATAGGTGACCGGCCCTGACAGCTGCGTCACCAACGGCGCGCCCCAGATATTGGCGGCCGTGATTTCATCCATCACCGCGCGCGCGGTGGCCATCTGCGCATCATCCTGGGCGATGATGATGCTGCGATATTGCGGCCCGACATCAGCCCCCTGGCGGTCCTGGGTGGTGGGGTCGTGGATGGTGAAAAACACCCGCAGGATATCGGCGTAGCTGACCACGGCCGGGTCGAATTCCAGCTTCACCACTTCCGCATGGCCGGTCTTCTTGTCGCAGATCTGTTCGTAGGTCGGGTTGGCGACATGCCCGCCGGCATAGCCGGATTCACTCGCGACCACGCCGTTCAATTCGCGGTAGACGCCGTCCAGGCACCAGAAGCAGCCGCCGCCGAGGATTGCGGTTTGCATGGGTTCAAGAACCGCGGGCAACGACGCGTTCGATCTCGGCGCGGACCGCACGATCGACGATGCCGGGCAGATGCGCGTCCAGCCATTCCTTCAGCATGGGGCGCATCATCTCGCGCACCACATCCTCGATGCTGGTGCCGCCGCCGCGCGCGACGGGGGCGGCGCGGTCGGAACTGACCGCCTGCATCAACTGGCTGAGCGAGGCGGCGGCAGCGGCGGCAGCGGCCGGTGCGACGAGATCGGATGCGGCCATGACGGGGGGTTCCATGGGCGGGGGTGGCGGAGGGGGCACGACCGCGACGGGTGCCGGCGGTTCGGGCGCGGGTGGCGGTGGCGGTTCAGGCGCCGCGACCGGCACGGGTGCGAGTGCGACCGGTGCGGCGACCGCCACGGGTTCCTCCACCAGCATCTCTTCCGTCAGCATCAGGGGTTCCGGCGGAGGTGCGGGCAGCGGCGCTTGGCCGGTCGCTTCATCCTCGTTCAGGATTTTCCGGATGGATGCCAGGATGTCATCCATCGACGGTTCGGCGGGGCCTTTGCCGCTCATGTTTCCTCCAGCCTAGAGCATCATCCGCCCAGGCGACATCGCCGGGGCGGATAAAGATGATCGACAACAAGTGGCTAGAGCGTGGTCCGTGAGCCAAAGCGAACGGAACATGCGCTAGCGTGACGTGCTGCGGGAATAATCCCCGAAGCCGACCCAGCGGTCACGCACCGCGTTGTAATAGGCTCGCATGTCATACAGCTCGACCGGCAGGCCGAGATCCTGCGCCGTCAAGCGCCCGATCGCCGCGGTGACGACATAGGAGGCATTGATGTTGTCCGCCAGCGCGCGCACCAGCGTGACGCGCGCGTTGAGCAATTCCTGCTCCGCGTTCAGCACATCGAGCGTGGTGCGGCTGCCCACGATGGCTTCGCGCTGCACGCCATCCAACGCGATTTCCGCGGCGCGGATCTGCGCGCGGTTGGCGGTGACCTGCACGCGCGTGCTGCCCAGCGTTTCCCAGGACGAAATCGCGGATTGCACCGCCGTGCGGCGCGCATCTTCCACCACGAAGCGCTGCTGCTGCGCGGTCTGCCGCGCCTGGCGCACCTGGCTGTGTTCCGCACCGCCCTGGAAGATCGGCGCAGACAAGTTGGCGGTGATCGACCCGCCCTCGATCCGGCTGCCGGGCGAGAGCTGGTTGTCGTTGCGGAAGCCCTGCGCCGTCACCGACAGCTGCGGATACAGCGCGGCCATCTGGATCGCGATGCCATCGCGCGCGGCTGCTTCATCGAACAGGGCTGCGACCACGGCGGGGTTGTTGGCCGCCGCCTGGGCGCGCACTTCCTCCGCGGTGCGCAGCGTGATGCGCAGCGGTTGCGGCGCGGTCAGGCGCTCGGGCGCCTGGCCGACCTGGCGCTGGAAGATGGCGCGGGCAGTCTGCAACTGGCCCTCGGCCTGGGCGCGCGTGGCGCGGGCGCCGGCCAGGCGCGATTCGGCCTGCGCGACGTCCGTGCGGGTGATTTCGCCCACGCGGAAGCGTTCATTCGTCGCTTGCAGCTGGCGCGTCAGCACCTGTTCGTTGTTGATGTTGAGCCGCACTTCCTCCTGGAAGCGAATCACCTGGATATAGGCGCTGGTCACGTCCTGCATGACCTGCTGTTCGGTGCCGAACAGCCGCGCGCGCTGCGCCAGCACGCGGTTTTCAGCCGCGCGCACGCTGGCCACGGTGCGCCCGCCGCGGAACAGCGGCTGCGTGACGGTGACGTTGGCACCCGAGGGCGAACGCCCCGTGTGGATCGGCTGCGGCAGGGGCTGCACGCCCGGGATGGGCGCGCCCGTCACCGCATCGAAGAGCTGGTTGGTGGTCGGCGGGACGAAGGTGGAGGTGCCATCATTGAACACACGCTGGTTGCGCGACGACGCATTCTGCGCGTTCCAGCCCACATTGGCGTTCAGCGTGACGGTGGGCCGCCAGCCGGCCAGCGCCTGCGGCACGCCCTCATCCACTGCGCGCAGTTGCGCGCGGGCCGCCAGCAGCGCGGCGTTGTTGTTATAGGCCGCAGCCAGCGCTTCCTGCAGCGTCTGCGCGCTTGCCGGCATGGTGGCCAACAACACGGCGGCGGGGATGGCGATTCGAATCAATTCACGCATTCGCGCAATGTATGGTGTGGATTCGGTGCTGTCGCCCCCTTTGATGCGCCGCGAGATGTTGCGATCTGCAACCGTGGTCTTCACAGCACAAAATCGGGGGTTCGGGCGAAACCCGGCAGGGCCGGCGCGGTCGCGTCGAACAGCGGTGCGACATCCAGCGCGCCTGCGATTCGCCGGGCCAGGAAGCCATGCGGCATGCGGCCAGGGGGTGCGAGGATGCCGGCCATGCGCCCGCCCTCGGCCAATTGTTCCGCCAGTGTGGCGGGCAGCGCGGGCACCGCGCCATCCAGCAAAATCACGCGGTATGGCGCGGTCGCGGGCCAGCCGGCCGAGAGCGGGCCTTCCGCCAGAACGGGCTGCGCGCCGGGCACCGCGCCGGGCAATGCCAGCCGCGCCTGCGCCAGCAGCACCGCGTCTGCTTCCAGCGCCGTCACCATGGCGCCGAGATCGGCCAGCACGGCGGCTGAATACCCGGTGGCGGCACCCACGACCAAAGCCTGTTCACCAAGCCGGGGTGCCAGCGCCTGCACCAGCCGCGCCAGCACCATCGGCTGCATCATCGCGCGGCCGTTCAGCAGGGGTGCGTCGGCGTCCGCGTATGCCCGGGCGCGCGCGGCGGCGGGCACGAAGCTTTCGCGCGCGATGCGGCCCATGGCGGCCAGCAGGGCCTTGTCGGTCACCTTGTTGGGCGCGAGTTGCCCATCGACCATGAATTTGCGCGCTGCCGTGCCGTCCATTGCCTTGCCTGCCATTGCGTTGGCCGCGTTATACCGCGCCGCAGCGTGGCTTGACCATGCCACCCGTGAGGCCGATAACGCGCGCCTTGGTCCGATGGCCGATTGGTTAGGCACGGGACTGCAAATCCCCCTAGGGCGGTTCGATTCCGCCTCGGACCTTATCTCATGCATTCAGGGTTCCTGCGCTGGTGGCGCGCCGTGATGAACCATGACAAGCGGCTTGCGGCATCACCGCAGGATTGACCACCGGCCCCGCCTTCCACAGGCTGCCCCGCACCACAAGGAGGAGGCTTCCATGTATTTCCACGTGATGATCGGCGCCAATGACATCGAGGCTTCGCGCGCCTTCTACGACGCGACCTTCGCAGCCCTCGGCGTGCCCGCCATGGGCAAGTTCCGCGACGCGCCCATGGCCTATATGTACGGCGACCGCGCCAGCGGGCTGTTCTTCGTCACCGTGCCGCAGGATGGCGCCGACGCCACGGCGGCCAATGGCGGCACCATCATGTTCAACGCCAAGTCCTCGGCCGAAATCGATGCCTGGGCCAAGGCGGCCGCTGAAAACGGCGGCACAGTGCTGGACCCACCGGGGCCTGGGCCGCGGGCGGGCATGTATGTCGCGCGGCTGCGTGATCCCGCGGGCAACAAGCTAGGCGCGATCAGTTTCGGATAAGGCCGGGCGTCACGCCGCCTGGCGTGCGGTGAGGTGTGGCGCCCTGTGTCGCACCTTACTTGCGGCATCCGCATCACGGTGATAATGCCCCGCCACGGCTGATCCGGCGTGGCGCAGCGGTAGCGCAGCGGACTGTTAATCCGTTGGTCGTAGGTTCGAATCCTACCGCCGGAGCCAGTTGCCGCTTGCGGCATCCCTTCCCCACAATCATCTTGGCAGCGATGGAACATTCTCCCGGCGACAGCCGCCGCATCCCGATCCACCGCCCCGAGGATTTCGTGGGCATGCGCCGCGCCGGCCAACTGGCCGCGCAGTGCCTGGACATGATCGGGCCATATGTGCGCCCTGGCGTGACCACCGGCGAGATCGACCAGGTCATCCATGAATGGACGATCGCGCATGGCGCCACACCCGCAACGCTGGGTTATCGTGGCTATACCAAGTCGTCCTGCACCTCGATCAACCATGTGGTCTGCCACGGCATCCCCGGTGAACGCGCGCTGATCGATGGTGACATCATCAACATCGATGTCACCGTGATCCTGGATGGCTGGCATGGCGATACCAGCCGCATGTATGTGGCCGGCACCGCCAACACCAAGGCGCGGCTGCTGATGGATGTCACCTACGAAAGCATGATGCGCGGCATCGCCGCCGTCCGCCCGGGTGCCACGCTGGGTGATGTGGGGCACGCCATCCAGGCCTATGTCGAAAAGCATCGCTTTTCCGTGGTGCGGGATTTCTGCGGCCATGGCATCGGCCGCACCTTCCACGCGCCGCCCAATGTGCTGCATTTCGGCAAGCCCGGCGAAGGGCCGGCGCTGAAGGCGGGCATGTTCTTCACCATCGAACCCATGGTGAATGCCGGCCGGCCCGAGGTGAAAATTCTCGACGATGGCTGGACCGCCGTCACGCGGGACCGCAGCCTTTCGGCGCAGTTCGAACA
>JAAFHD010000208.1 GCA_013298245.1 Alphaproteobacteria bacterium | reverse complement strand
ATCGCGGATACCACCACCGCCACCTGGTTGCCGGCGTCGGTTTCCCGTTTCACGCGCATGGCCACGTTGCGGATGCGGTCGAGGTCGGCCACCGACGTGCCGCCGAATTTCATGACGATCCTGGGCATGGTCCAATGCAGGCTGTAAGCAGGGGCGGCACCCTTAGTCGCGAGGCAACATCCATGCAAGGCACCGCCAGCGCCGCGGAAGTGGCGAAGTTCGACGCGCTTGCGGACGAATGGTGGAACCCGCGCGGCCCGATGGCGCCGCTGCACGCGATGAATCCGCTGCGCACCGGCTGGATCCTGGACCGGCTGGGCCCTGCGCAAGGCTTGCGCATCCTGGATGTGGGCTGCGGCGCGGGCCTGGCATCGGAAGTGCTGGCGCGCGCCGGCGCGCAGGTCACGGGGCTGGATGCAGCACCCGCGGCGCTGGCCGCCGCGCGCGCCCATGCCGAAGCACAAGGCCTGGCCATCGACTACCGCGAGGGCATGCCCGAAGACCTACCCGAAGGCACAATGTTCGACGCCGTGGTCGCGCTGGAGGTGGTGGAACACGTCACTGACCGCGACACCTTCCTGGCCAGCTTGGCGCGCGTGCTGAAGCCCGGCGGGCGGCTGTTCATGTCCACGCTGAACCGCACGCCGCGTTCATATTTGTTTGCCAAGCTGGGTGCTGAATATGTGCTGCGCCTGCTGCCGGTGGGCACGCATGACTGGCGCAGTTTTGTCACGCCGGCCGAGCTGGGCACGGCCATGCGCGGCGCTGGGCTGCGGGTCGCGGATAGTGCGGGGATGGTGTTCAGCCCGTTGCGCCGGGAATGGGTTTTGTCGCGCGATCTGGGGGTGAATTACCTGATGATGGGTGTGCGGTAGGCACGCTTCACATGCGGGCTTCTGTCAGCCCTTCCAGGCCGAACAGGCTCGCCGGCACCTGCTTCGGGTCGATTTTGAAGACTGTGTCCAGCACCGCGCTGTCCAGAATGCGTTCGGCCCGAAAATGCCGGAAATCCTGGCGCAATTCGCACCAGGCGCCGATCACCGTCGCATTGACGAAATAGGCCAGGCCCAGCGGCCAGATCACGCGCTGGGTGCGCTGGCCATTCGCATCCGCATAGCCGATGTGCAGCTTCCGGCTCTCCCGGATCGCGCGCCGCAGGTCGGACAGGTTGATGCCGCGCAGCTCTGCATGGCTGCCCTCGGAGACGAAGAAGCGCGCGCGGGCGGCGCCGGCGCGCAGCGCCTCGGGCAGCACCGCGCCGATCTTTTCCAGCACGCCGCGCGCGGCATCTTCCAGCCCCGGGTCGCGCAGGCGGCGGGTGAGCCTGGCACCGACAATGATCGCCTCGATCTCCTCGACGGTGAACATCAGTGGCGGCAATTCGAAGCCGTGGCGCAGGATATAGCCGATGCCGGCCGCGCCCTCGATCGGCACGCGCCTGGCCTGCAGCGTGGCGATGTCGCGATAGACGGTGCGCTCCGTCACCTCCAGCCGTTCGGCCAGCATGCGGGCGGTCACCGGCCTGGCGGCGGCGCGCAGTGTCTGGATGATGTCGAACAGGCGGTCGCCCCGGCGCATGGCGTCGATCCCGGCAGAGGCTCCTGACATAACGCTGTCAGGAGGGGGTGGCTAGGATGCCGCCATGCAGACATCCCAAGCCGACCGCCGTGAACGCCGCTTGGGCATGCTGTGCATCGGCGCATCGGCGGTGATCTTCAGCACGGCGGGGCTGTTCACCGGCCTGGTCAGCGCCGATGCCTGGACCGTGCTGTTCTGGCGTGGCCTGTTCGGCGGCCTGTTCATCGGGGTTTGCGTGATGCTGCGGTCTGGCCGGGCGGTGCTGGCACAGACGCAGGCGCTGGGCTGGCCGGGCGTGGTGGCGGGCGCCTGTTCGACCATCGGGACCATCTGCTTCATCCATGCGCTGCGGCTGACGACGGTGGCGGATGTCACGATCATCTATGCGACCGCGCCGCTGTTGGCTGCGCTGGTCGCGGCCGTGGCCTTTCGGGAACGCCAGCGCATGGTCACGCTGGTGGCCAGTATCATGGCCTTCGGCGGCGTGCTGGTGACCACGGGCGGCGCGCTCAGCGGCGAGCATCTGCTGGGCAATCTGCTGGCCTTCACCATGACGGCGCTGATCGCGACGATGATGGTGGTGATGCGGCGCCACCGCGGGCAATCCATGCTGCCGGCCAGCGGCTTGTCGGCTTTCGCGGTGATGCTGGTGGCGGCACCGTTGGCGAGCCCGATGCAGACCTCGCAGCCGGACCTGCTGTGGCTGGCGCTGTTTGGCAGCGTGCAATTCGGGCTGGGGTTGTTGCTGTTGACGCTGGGCAGCCAGCGGCTTGCCGGGGCGCGCGCGGCGTTGATCGGCAATGTGGAGCTGCCCTTGGCGCCGGCCTGGGTGTGGATGGTGTTTGGCACCATTCCGACCATGCAGGCCTGGCTGGGTGGTGCGATCGTGACGGCCGCGCTGTTGCTGGATTTGCTGGCGCCGGATGCGCGTCGCGACGCCTGACGTCGCGCTATTCCGCCCGAATGTTGGCCACCCGCACCACCTCGGTCCAGCGCGCGACCTCACCGGCCACATGCACGCGGAATTCCGCCGGCGTGCTGGACCGCGCGATGACACCCTGGCGCGCCAGGGTTTCCTGCACATCCGCGCGCGCCATCACCGCCACCACCACCTGGTTCAACCGCGCGATGATGGGTTCGGGCAGGTTGGCCGGGCCCTGGATGCCGCCCCAGCTGGTCGCCTGCCAGCCCGGGAAACCCTGTTCCGCCACGGTGGGCAGGTTGGGCGCCTGCGGCATGCGCTCGGCGGAGGTGATGGCGATGCCGCGCACCCGCCCGTCACGGATTTGCGGCAGCACCACGGGCGCCGTGTCCACAATCATGTTGACCTGGTTGCCGACCACGGCGGCCATGGCCAGCGCGCCGCCACGGAAGGGCACGGCGTTGAACTGCGTGCCGGAAAGATGCGCGATCTGCTCCATCGCCAGATGTGGCGCCGCACCGGTGCCGCCCTGGCCGTAGCTGATTTCGCCCGGGCGCGTGCGCGCCAGCGCCAGCAATTGCTGTAGGTTTTCGGCGGGGATGGAAGGGTGCACCGCCAGCGCCATCGGCACCGCCGAGACCAGCGAAATGAAGCTGAAATCCCGCACCGAATCGTACGTCAGGCGCGCGCCCAGCAAGGCCTGTGACAGCGCGCTTGGCCCGGCATTGCCCATGAACAGCGTGTAGCCATCGGGTGCCGCGCGGGCGACGTGTTCGGCGGCGATCTGGCCATTGGCGCCGGTGCGGTTGTCGATCACCACCTGCTGGCCCAGCAATTCGCCCATATGCGGCGCCATCAGGCGGGCGATGATGTCGCTGGCACCGCCGGGCGGGAAGGCGACCACCAGGCGGATTTGGCGCGCGGGCCAGGTCTGGGCGATGGCCGGCGTGGCCAGCAAAGGCAGCGCGAGGCTGCTGCGGCGGGTGATGGTCATGGCGTTCTCCCCTCGAGCATACTGCGGTCGCGCAGCCTGCTCTCGCTCGTTGTGGAGAGCGGGATTCAGCGTTCCGGTGATTCCACCTCCACGCATCCCGCTCTGTGTTTCCCGGCAGTCTGGCGCAGGCCGGCGCGCAGGTCACCCCGGAACGCAGCGCGTCACACCGGGTTGCGCCGCGCCGGCCTGGCGGGTGCCGGGCGGGCACGGCGCTTGCGCGTTGGTGGGCGGTGCCAGGTCGCGGTGCCAGCCGGCGACGGAGGGGTCATCGCCGCTGCCCGGCCGGCAGCGGCCGCCGCGCATGGGCGTGCCGCCATTGGGGCAGAGGAAGCGTCGCGCTTCGGCCAGGGCTGCCGGGGAGGCGCCACGCCGCTGGGCTGCCGCAGCGCCTGGCGCCAGCACCATTGCCAAAAGCAATCTTCGACCCCAGGCCATACCCGGTTCCCGCATGGATGACGCACCGGTAATGCGTGCTGCATCGCAACAAGGTGCTTTCCCATGCCCGGCCTCGACCTGCTGACCACCAACCTGCTGCAACCCATCGTGCTGGCCTTCGTGCTGGGCGGGGTCGCGGGCTTTTTGCGCAGCGAGCTGGAATTGCCGGACGCCGTCATCAAGCTGCTGTCCATCATTCTGTTGTTCAGCATCGGCATCACCGGCGGGCGGGAAATCGCGCAGGTGAAGTTCTCCGACATCGCCAGCACGCTGGGCGCGACACTGGTGCTGACCTTCGCCATCCCGGTGATCTGCTTCCTGGTGCTGCGGCGGATCGGGCGCTTCGATGCCGCCAATGCGGGGGCGGTGGCGGCGCATTATGGCTCGGTCTCCACCGCCACCTTCTTTGCGTCGGTCGCCTTCGCACGGGCGATGAACACGCCATCCGAAGGCTTCATCACGGCACTGGTCGCGATGATGGAATTCGCGGTGATTTTCTCGATTGCCATGGCGCGCTGGTCGATGGGCAAGGCCAGCGGCAACTTCCGCATGCTGGACCTGTTCATGGACACGCTGCGCGGCCGCGGCATCCTGCTGCTGACGGGTGGCATGATCATCGGGGCACTCGCGACCGACAGCCAATACCGCCAGATCCAGCCCTTCTGGGAGGGCATGTTCCGCGGCTTCCTGATGCTGTTCCTGCTGGAAATGGGCATGACCGCCGCGCGGCAAATCCGCGGCTTCCGCGAGGTGGGGCCGTTCATGCTCGGCTTTGGCACCATCATGCCGGTGATCTTCGGCATCACCGGCGTCACCATCGGGTATTTCACCGGCCTGTCCTTGGGTGGCGGCTTCGTGCTGGGCGCCATATGTGCCTCGGCGTCCTTCATCGACGCGCCGGCCGCCTGCCGCGCTGCCCTGCCGGAGGCCAATCCTGGCATCTACCTGACCTCCTCATTGGGCATCACCTTGCCCTTCAATCTGTTGATCGGCATTCCGCTCTACTATGAATACGCCAAGCTGCTGTATGGAGCGTAGCATGAGCGAAACCGTCATCCTGGAAACCCGCGAGAGCAAGCGCTCCTACGGCTTCTTCGGCATCCTGTTCGCGATCCTTTTGCTGGGCCTGCCCTTCCTGGGGCGCCAGCGCATCCGCGTCTCGAACGAGCGGATCGTCATCGAGGCCGGGTTCTGGAACAAGGTGCGCGATGATGTGGAAATCTTCCGCATCCGCGATGTGGTGATGAAGCAGTCCATCTGGAACCGCATCTTCGGCATCGGTGATGTGGTCATCAAATCCACCGAAGGCCGCACCGAGGAAACCCACACGCTGAAAGGCGTGCCCAACCCGGTGGATGTGTCCGAAAAAATCCGCACCGCCTGGAATGATGTGGCCCGCCCGCGCGGCCCCGCCGCCCAGCTGGACTGACATGGCCCGCCACCCCGACAGCCCCGTGCGCGCCAGCCGCGAGGGCGACCCGAAGGAAGGGCTGGAAAGCTTCCCGCGCGCCGATGTCTCGGTGCTGGAAACCGCGCAGCCGAAGTTGATTGATGCAAGCCTGCGCGGGCCGGTGGTGCTGACGCGCCATGGGCGGGATGCGTTTGTGATTTTGCCGGTGGATCAGTTCCAGCGCTTGGCGTTGCTGGCCGAAGCACGGCGGGTGCCGGGGCCTAGGGTGATTGAGAACGGCTGAGGCCCTGTTTATGGGCCGTCGAGCAGCCATGGCAGGCTGCGCCAGAAGCGCCGCGCGATGGCAAAGCACGAATCGAAACTCGGCAGTTCTCCGATTTCCAGCGCGATCTGCGGCCATTCCAACTTGGCGCGGCGCTGCAGCTCCGGGTCGTCCAAGCCGTCCGGCGCCAGCACCACGCCGCGTGCGCGGCATTTTTCGACCAGTGCCCGCATGACCAGTTGTCGATCGATCCCCGTCTCGCCATGGGCTTCGAGTAGAAAGGCAATGTCATAGATGTCCTGCCGCCGGACGCGGTCGCGCAGCGCCTGCTGCAGATAGGCTCGGAATTTCTCGGCCAGCAGTTCGTTGACGCTGTAGACCTGCAGGATCGGCCCACCTGCCAGCAGCCGTGCGTCGATGGTGTCGATCAGCGGTTCCCGGAAACTCACTTCGATCGGGATGACATGGGTGCAGGTCCCTGCCTCGAGATGCGTGATGTCGCGTGAACCGGTCCGTGCATAGGCGATCCTGGCTTCGAGGGCGGGTCCGTCGGCCGTGGCGAAGTTCTGCGGCCGCGGCTTGCGCCTGGGCGTGCCCTGCACGCGGCAGCGCCATTGTGCATAGCCCAGCCGCGCGCGGGCGCGGTCCAGCCCGCGATTCATCTCGGTGACGAAGGTCTGGGCGAAGTGCTCTGGCGCGCCCCGCGCTGTGAAGTCGAGATCGATGGTCTGGCGCCGGCTGCCATGGGCGATGGCCATGAGCGTCCCGCCCTTCAGCACCAGGCTGCCGCGAAAGGCGTCGACCATGGCGACGGCATTGAGAATGATCGCGATGATCTGTCGTTGCGCATGGGTGGTGGGGGTGCCCTGCATCTCCGCCACCCAGGCGCGCAGATCGAGCGGCGGCGGCTCGGCGGCTGTGTCAGACATTGAGCGACAGCATCCAACGTTCCGAAAAGCTGCTGGCGAAG
>JAAFHD010000207.1 GCA_013298245.1 Alphaproteobacteria bacterium | reverse complement strand
CTCGCCGCGCGGCACAAGGTGCTGCTGGTGGACCTGGACCCGCAGGGCAATGCCTCGACCGGCCTGGGCCTGGACCGCCCTGCCCGCCGTCCCGGGACTTATTCCGTGCTGATCGAAGGCCGCCCAGCCGCGCAGGCCATCCGCGCGACCTCCGTGCCCAACCTCTCCATCCTGCCCGCCGACCCCGACCTGGCCGGCGGCGAGGTAGAACTGGTGGACCTGCCCAACCGCGAAACCCGCCTGCGTGAGGCGTTGTCCGGCATCAGTGGCTTCGATTGGATCCTGCTGGATTGCCCGCCCTCGCTCGGCTTCATCACCCTGAACGCCCTGGTCACGGCGGATGCGGTGATGGTGCCCTTGCAGGCCGAATTCTATGCCCTCGAAGGCGTCTCCCAGATCACGCAAACCATTGAGCGCGTGAAGCGCGGCTTCAACCCGAAGCTGGAACTGGAAGGCATCGTGCTGACCATGGTGGACCGCCGCAACAACCTGGCCGAAGCGGTCGCCAATGATGTTCGCGGCCATTTCGGCGCCAAGGTCTTCGACACCGAAATCCCCCGCAATGTCCGCGTGTCCGAGGCGCCATCCCATGGCCTGCCCGTCACGGTCTATGATTTCCGCTCCCCCGGCGCGCAGGCCTATGTCGCGCTAGCCACCGAATTGTTGCGCCGCGACCGCGCCCGCCGGAAACTCGCCCCATGAGCAAGCCCCCACGCCTTGGCCGCGGTCTCTCCGCCCTACTGGGCGATGCGCCCGCCGCCGCCCCTGACGCCACCCGCCAGATGCCGATCACCGCGTTGGAACCCGGCCCCTTCCAGGCCCGCGGCGCGATGGACCCCGCCAGCCTGGAAGAACTGGCCGCCTCCATCCGCCGCCATGGCGTGCTGCAACCAATCCTCGTGCGCCCCAAGCCCAAGGCGCAGGACCGCTACCAGATCATCGGCGGCGAACGCCGTTGGCGCGCGGCGCAGCTGGCGCAACGCCATGAGGTGCCGGTTGTCGTTCGCGCCTTCACCGACACGGAAGCCATGGCTGCCGGCCTGGTCGAAAACCTGCAACGCGAAGACCTGAACGCGCTGGAAGAGGCCGAGGGCTTCGGTCGCCTGCTGGCGCAATTTGGCCTGACGCAACAGGAATTGGCCGAAGCCGTCGGCAAGTCCCGCCCTCACATCTCCAACACGATCCGCCTACTGGACCTTCCGCCCCGCGTGCAGGAATTGCTGCGCGAAGGCGCGCTGACCGCAGGTCATGGCCGTGCGCTTCTGAAGCTATCGGACCCGGTCGCGGCCGCGCTGCAAGTCGTTGATCGCGGACTGAATGTCCGCCAGACCGAAGCGCTTGCCAAAGCCCCGCCGGCGCCAGCCAAGCGCGAAGCCGGCACCGCCGAAATCGCCGCCCTGGAACGCGATCTGCAACGCAAGCTGGGCTTCAAAGTGACCATCACGGCCGCCGGCAAGGGTGCCGGCCGCATCACTATCCACTACCGCAATCTGGACCAGTTCGATCAGATCCTGGGGCTACTCACGCGCTCATAGCGCCACGCGGAACTTCGCCTCGGTCTTCGCGGTCATTTCATCCAGCGTCACGCCCGGCGCCAGTTCCAACAGCGCCAGGTCGGTCTCACCGCGACGCGCCACCGAAAACACGCCCAGATCCGTCACCACCATATCCACCACGCGGCTGCCGGTCAGCGGCAGGTTGCAGGCGGGCAGCAGCTTGGACTTGCCGCCGGCGGTGTGTTCCATCGTGACGATCACGCGCTTCACGCCGGCCACCAGGTCCATCGCACCGCCCATGCCTTTGACCATCTTGCCCGGCACCATCCAGTTCGCCAGGTCGCCATTCGCCGCCACCTGAAGCGCGCCCAAAATCGACAGGTCGATATGCCCGCCGCGGATCATCGCGAAGCTGTCGGCGCTGCTGAAGATGCTGGTCGTCGGCAGCATGGACACCGTCTGCTTGCCGGCATTGATGATGTCCGCATCCTCCTCCCCGGCCAGGGGGAAGGGGCCGATGCCGAGCATGCCGTTCTCGGACTGCAACTGCACCGACACCCCTTCGGGGATGTGGTTCGCCACCAATGTTGGGATTCCAATCCCGAGGTTCACATAGAACCCATCTTGCAACTCGCGCGCCGCGCGGGCGGCCATTTGGTCTCGGTTCCAGGGCATATCCGGCTCCTCAGGCGGCGGCGCGCGTGGTGCGCTTTTCGATCAGTTTTTCGTAAGTCGCGGGCACAACACACATCCGCTTCACATAGATGCCCGGCGTCACGATGTGGTCGGGGTCGATCTCCCCGGTCGGCACCAGGTGCTCCACCTGCGCCACTGTCATCCGCGCGGCCGTGGCCATCACCGGGTTGAAGTTGCGCGCGGTGCGGCGATAGACAAGATTTCCTTCCGTGTCGCCCTTCCAGGCATGCACGATGGCCAGGTCACCCACGATGCCGCGTTCCTGGACATAGGTCTCGCCATCGAACACCGCGGTCGGCTTGCCCTCCGCGATCGCGGTTCCGACGCCTGTCTTGGTGAAAAACGCTGGAATTCCAGCGCCCCCGGCCCGCACGCGCTCAGCCAGCGTGCCTTGCGGGTTGAACTCCACCTCCAGCTCGCCGGCGATGAACTGGCGTTCGAATTCGCCATTTTCACCGACATAGGATGCGACCATTTTCCTAATCTGGCGGGTCCGCAGCAATTTGCCCAGCCCCACATCATCAATGCCGCAATTGTTGGAAACGACCGTCAGGTCCTTCACGCCCGAGGCCACGATCGCGTCGATCAACGTGCCCGGAATGCCGCACAGGCCGAAGCCGCCGGCCAGGATCGTCATGCCATCGCGCAGCACGCCCGCCATCGCCGCGGTGGCGTCCGCATACACCTTGCCCATAGCCCGGCCCCCAGTGGTTTGTGCGGCGCAAACTACCGGTGCGAAACGCGGGGGGGAAGGGGTTGTCGGCGCGGGATCGCGCGGCTAAAGACGCGTCTCCGCGTGGGGCCATAGCTCAGTTGGTAGAGCGCTTGAATGGCATTCAAGAGGTCAGGGGTTCGACTCCCCTTGGCTCCACCAGGAAATTCCCCAAAACAAAGTGCTGCGGCAAAAGCCGCCGCCAAACCCGCATGCTGTTCGGGAAAAATGGTCGGAGCGGCGGGATTCGAACCCACGACCCCCAGTCCCCCAGACTGATGCGCTACCAGGCTGCGCTACGCTCCGACGGGGCGTTGCGTAGAAGACGCCGCGCCCAATGTCCAGCCCGTCAGTCTTCCGCCCATTCCGGCCAGCGCTTCTTCACCACCGGGCTGTTCGGCGCATAGGCATGGCAGGTGCCCAGCAGCGCCGGGCGCTTGCCCGGCACCACCGGCGGTTCACCGGAGGCGCCATTGGCGATCCGCGCCTCGCGCTCCTTGCGCGCCCGCACCGGATACAATGTCTGGAACGCGACCGTCGCCATCTGCGCCAGTACCTCGCGCAGATGCGTGCAGCCCATGACGCCGCCAACCCGCTCATGCACCGCGCGGTTGAAGCCGGGCCCGATTTTCAGCCCCGCAAGTGCCGCGAAATTCGGCGCCGCCGCGGGGCAAACAGCGAATGGCGTGAAATCGGACGACGCCTCACACACCAGCACATTCATGTCCATGTCGATGGTCATGCGCACCCACATGCCATGCACCGGCTCCCCCGGCCCCACCTGGCCGCGATGCTCGGACGGGAAGCCATAGGTCTTGGTATCGACCAGATGCGCCTCGATATCGAAATTGCCATCGGCGCGGTGGTAGCCCTTCAGCGCGATATCCCGCAGGTGCAGCAATTCGCGTTCGACCGGTTCTGACAGCGGCATCGTCTAACCTTTTCGCGGTGCAGCATTGCATGTAGGGCGCCGCCGCCCTGGGGGGAAGCCGGCTTGACGCATGACGGCCGCGCCCGCGACGCTGCGCGCAACCAATCCCCAAGGAAGCCCCGTGCCCGCCATCCCCATCAAGGACCACATTTTCACGATCGTCGGCGGCGCATCGCTGGTCGGTTCCGCCACCGCGGAGCATTTCCTGACGCAGGGCGCGCGCGAGGTCCGCGTGCTGGACAATTTCTCCCTGGGTGGCGACAGCGCCATCGCCCATCTGCGCGGCGATCCGCGTCTGAAGGTGATCCGCGCCGACATCCTGCGCCTGCCCGAACTGCTGGAGGCCTATCGCGGCACCCACGGCGTTCTGCACCTGGCCGCGCTGATGACACTCAACATGGACCGCGACCCCTGGACGGGCCTGGATGTGAACATCCGCGGCGCGCAAAACAGCATCGAAGCCGCACGCCAGGTTGGCGCACGCAAATTCGTCTTCGCCAGCTCCAACGCCACCTATGGCTACGGCCCCGGCATCAAGGGCGAGTTGGTGGAAACCACGCCCTTCCATTCCGTCGGCGCGCCACCCGCCGCCATCCTCTACGGCGCATCAAAAATCATCGGCGAACAGCTCTGCCGCGACACCTATCGCAAGCACAAGATGGACTACGTCGTGCTGCGCTATTCCACCGTCTATGGCGAACGCCAACACTACCGCGCCGCCAACGCGCTCTACATCATCGAAACCTATGACGCGGTGCGCGCCGGCCGCGCCCCCAAGGTGTTCGGCGACGGTTCTGAAACCAAGCACTTCGTCTATGTCGGTGACCTGGCCCGCGCCAACGCCGCCGCCTTCGAAAGCGCGGCCACCGATGTCGCCGTCAACGCCTCCGGCCCCGAAGCCGTCACCACGCTGGACCTGGTGCGCCTGGTCACCGAAATCGCCGGCGGCGGCCCCGCGCCGGAATTCGAAGGCGATACACCCGGCAAGGTGCGGTTAACCTCCGGCGGTGCATTCCGTATCGCGAATGAGGAGGCCGCGCGCGTGCTTGGTTGGGTGCCGCAAATCGGTATGCGCGAAGGCCTGCGACGTCTGATAACCTGGCTGGAAGAAGACCGCCGGAGGAATGCATGAGCACACAACGCCGCAGCCTGCTGCTAGGCGCCCTGGCCAGCCCGGCCATCGCACAACCCTGGCGCCCGGAACGCCCGGTAGAAATCATCGTCGGCTTCGCGCCAGGCGGCGCCACGGACCTCGACGCCCGCGGCTATGGCGCCGCGATGGAGCGCATCCTGGGCGCACCCTTCGTCGTCAACAACCGCCCCGGCGCGGGCGGTGAAGTCGCGCTGGCCGCCGTGGCGCGGGCGCGGCCGGATGGCACCACGCTCGGCACCACCAACATGCCCGGCATCGTCACCATCCCGATCGAACGCCGCGCGCAATTCCACCTGAATGATTTTGCCGCCATCGCCAATCTGGTGACCGATCCCGGCGCCATCACGGTGCACGCGCAAAGCCCGTTCCAGACCCTGGCCGATATGCTGAACCGCGCGCGCGAGGCGCCCGATACCCTCACCTATGCCAGCCCCGGCGTCGGCACGGATGACCACCTGCAACTGGTGCTGCTGATGGCGCTGACCGGCGTGCGCATCACCAACGTCAACTACGCCGGCGACGCGCCTATGCGCACCGCGCTGCTGGGCCGCCAGGTGGACATGATGGGCCTGAACCTGGGCGCCTCCGCGCAGAACCGGGACAATACGCGCATCCTGGTGCAGGCGGGCCTGGCGCGCAGCCGTTTTGCGCCCGATGTGCCGACGTTTCGTGAGTTGGGCTTCGACATCACCATGGCCAGTGAACGCGGGCTGGTCGCGCCGGCCGCCACGCCGCCGGCCATCCTGGAACGCCTGCGCGAAGCCACCGCGCAAGTGGCGCAGGACGCTGAATTCAGGCGCCAGATCGAGGCGCGGAATTCAGAGATCCTTTACGAAAGTGCGGCACCCTGGCTCGAGCGTCTGCGCGCGCGCGAAGCGGATTACCGACGCCTATGGCAGACCACACCCTGGAGCGGCTAGAACCCCGTGCATGATCCGCTTTGATGGCGTCACGAAAGCTTATGCCGGGCGCCAGGGCCGCAAGGTGATCCTGCAGGATTGCTCGCTGGAACTGCCGACTGGTTTTTCGCTCGGCATTCTGGGGCGCAATGGCGCGGGCAAATCCACGCTGGTGCGGCTGCTGGCCGGCACGGAATTGCCGGATCGTGGGCGCATCATTCGCCATGGCCGCGTGTCCTTTCCGCTGGGTTTTGCGTCCACCTTTCGCGAAGAGGTGTCGGGCCGCGACAATGTGCGTTTCGTAGCCCGGCTCTATGGCGCGGATGAGCGGCGGGTGATGGATTACGTCGCGGACTTCGCGGAACTGGGCAGCTATTTCACCATGCCGCTGCGGACCTATTCGTCCGGCATGCGCGCGCGGCTGGCCTTCGGGCTCTGCCTGGGGATCGAGTTCGACATCTATCTGATCGACGAAGTCACCGCGGTGGGCGATGCGCTGTTCCGCGAAAAATGCCTGGCCGCCTTCGCGGACCGCGTGCAGCAGGCCGATGTGGTGATGGTCACGCATGACCTGGACGTGATGCGCGCCTATTGCGACATCGGTGCCGTGCTGGGCGGCGGCAATATGCGCGTGTTTGATGATTTGCCTCAGGCTATCTTGGCGTATAACAACGTCTTGGACGGAGAACGCTGAC
>JAAFHD010000206.1:581-6705 GCA_013298245.1 Alphaproteobacteria bacterium | reverse complement strand
CCAAGCCCGATCGGGAGGCCGAGATCCGCGCCGCCCTGGCCCGTTCGCTGGCCGATGCGGCGGCGGGACGGGTGGTCGAGGGCCAGGTGGTGCTGGACCGCCTGCGGCGCGGCATCACGGCCCATGGCCCGACTGACCGCTGAGGCGGAGCGCCAAGTCGACGATCTTCAAGCACATTTCCTCGACAGGCAGCGAAGCGGTGCGGTGCGATTGCTTGCGATGGCGCTCGAGACAGCCATGGCCAAGGCGGACGACCCCGAGACCAGGTGGCGGGCCGCGCCGACACCCTATCCCCGCCTGGCATCGGCCGGGTTTCGTTGGTTGAAGGTGCATCGGTACTGGTTCGCGGCGACAACGTCAGCGGATGGGCAGGGGCTGATCCATGCGGTGCTGTGGGACGGCGCGGATATTCCGGGCCGCATCCCCAGGCGCTGAAGCCTACCACAAGGGCCATATCGATCCCACCTAACCGCCCATGAACCTCCTCCCCCCGCAGATCACCACCCAGATCATCCCCCGCGCCCATGACCTCGGCGGCTTCACCGTCCGCCGCGCGCTACCGGCCGCCGCCCGCCAGATGGTCGGCCCCTTCATCTTCCTCGACCAGATGGGCCCCGCCGCCTTCACCCCCGGCCAGGGCGTCGATGTCCGCCCCCACCCGCATATCGGCCTCTCCACGCTCACCTATCTGTACGAGGGCGAAATCCTCCACCGCGACTCCTTGGGCATCCGCCAGCCCATCACCCCCGGCGCCGTCAACTGGATGACCGCCGGGGCCGGCATCGTCCATTCCGAACGCGAAGACCCTGTGGCCCTGGCCCAGCCCCGCCAGCTGCACGGCCTGCAAGCATGGCTCGCCCTCCCGCGCGCGGAAGAAGAACGCGCCCCCAGCTTCGCCCACCACCCGGCCGCAACCCTGCCCATGCTGGGTGACACGGGCTTTCGCATCCACCTGGTCGCCGGCACCGGCTGGGGTGCGGCCGCGCCAGTCGAAACCCACCACCCCACGCTCTACGCCGACGCGACGCTCGCACCCCACGCCAGCATCCCGCTGGACCCCGAGCACGAGGAACGCGCCGCCTATATCAGCCAAGGCTCGGTGCGGATCGCCGGCCAGGATTTCCCCGAAGGCCAGCTCCTGGTCTTCCGCGCCGGCGACCACATCACCATCCAGGCCGGCCCGCAGGGCGCGCGCATCATGCTGCTGGGCGGTGCTGCCATGGATGGCCCGCGCTTCATCTGGTGGAACTTCGTGTCCTCCAGCCGCGACCGGATCGAGGCCGCGAAGGCCGACTGGGCCGCGCGCCGCTTCGCCACCGTGCCTGGCGACGCGGAAGAATTTATACCTTTGCCCGATAAAAGGTAAATCTTCCCCGAATCGCCAAACCCCAACCAGAACAAAACGAATCCATCCGTTCCCGGCGCCTGGTAAAGCCTTTACAGCCCAGCGCGCTTGGCCGCCTGCCAGGCCGCTTCCATCTCCTCCAGCGTCGCCTCCGCCGGCGTTCTTCCTTCAGAAGCAAGCGCTTGCTCAATGCTGTTGAAGCGCCGGGTGAACTTCTCATTCGCCCCGCGCAGCACGGCTTCGGGGTCCAGCTCGAGCTTCCGCGCCAGGTTCGCCAGCACGAACAGCAGGTCGCCCAGCTCATCCGCCAGCCGCTCCGGCCGCGCATCCGGCAATTCCGCGCGCAATTCGGCCGCTTCTTCCTCCAGCTTGTCCAAAACCGCGGCCGCATCCGGCCAATCAAACCCCACACGCGCCGCCCGCCTGGTCAATTTGGCAGCCCGGGTCAGGGCAGGGAGCCCCACCGGAATCCCAGCCAAAACGCCAGTTTCCGCACGCTGCGCGCGTTCCGAGGCCTTCTGCGCCTCCCACGCCGCCGTCTGCGCCCCCGCATCCCGCGCCGCCGCATCGCCAAACACATGCGGATGCCGGCGGATCATCTTGTCGGTGATGCCCTGCGCCACATCCTGGAAGGCAAACCAGCCGCGCTCCTCGGCCATTCGTGCGTGATAGACCACCTGCAACAGCAGATCGCCCAGCTCATCCTGCAGCGCCGCCGGCTCCGGCCCGCGCGCGATCGCGTCCGCCACTTCGTAAGCTTCTTCAATGGTATAGGGCGCGATCGACGCAAAATCCTGCACCTGGTCCCAGGGGCAGCCGGTGGCAGGGTCACGCAGCGCGGCCATGACCGCGATCAGGCGGTCGAGGGGGGTCTCGGGGGGCATGCGTCCCGTGTGGCGCGGCCCGCCTGGCCGGTCAACAAATCCACGCACGTCGCCAACCGACGCAGGTCGCGTCGTCGCCCGACGCAGGTCTTGTCGGTCCACGACCCATGTCATGTCGGGCGCCGACGCAGGTCTTGTCGGCGATATGTCGTCGCCCGACAAAGGGGCGTCAGGGCAGGGGTTTTGTCGCCGGCCCGCAGACCCGCGGAAAACCGCCATTTCCACAGGTCTCGATATCGCATAAGATATATTATGGAAAATACGCACATGGGGAAAACCCTGTGGACAGGCCTTTGCACCCAAACCCCCGCACCCCACAATCACGCCATGCCGATCGCCCGCCGCGCTGCCCTTGGCGCCATCCTCGCCACGCCCGCCCTCGCCAACACGCATGAGCGCCGCCTGGTGCCGCTGCCTGGCCGCGCGCCCATCACCGTCAGCGCCGCGCTGGACGGCCAGGTCTTCACCGTCCGGCTCGGCGACGCGCCATTCCAATTCCCCAGCTGGTACGGCCAGGCCCGCATCGAGACCCGCCTGCGCGCCGCCGGCCGCGACCTGATCCTGGTTGGCTTCGAGGGCCAGCGCGGCACCGGCGTCTCTCAGCGCCTGGCCGCCGTGCTGGGCTTCGATGACGCTGGCCAGGCCCGCGTGCTGGGCATCGAAACCCTGCGTTCGCATGATGCCGGTGACCCGCGCGCCATCCGCGAAACCACGGGCCGGCTGGAAGCCGCGCAGGACGGGCTGCGCCTGTCCATCCGCAACCGCTTCCGCCAGGCCACCGCCGAATGGCGCACCCCGCTCACCTGGTCAGGTGCGGGCGTGCTGGCCGCGCCCGCCAGCCCGCCTGGTGCTTCAGAACCGCAACGCCGGATGGATGCCGCGCGCGCGGCCCTGGCCCCGTGGCTCGCGCTGGCGCCACGCACCGACCTGCGCGCCGCCCCCTTCGACGAGACCGGCCTCTATAATGTCGGCCTGTCCGTCCCGCCCTGATCCCGGAGCCCGCATGTCCAACCCCATCCTGGTCGAAGTCACCCGCGGCGGCATCGTCGAATCCGCCCATGCGGGCGCCATCGCGGTCATCGACGCCGACGGCGCGGTCGCGCTGTCCCTGGGCGATATCGACCGCCCCATCTTCCCGCGTTCCGCCATCAAGGCGCTGCAGGCGCTGCCGCTGATCGAAACCGGCGCGGCCGACCGCTTCGCCCTGACCGCGCCCGAAATCGCGCTGGCCTGCGCCTCCCACAACGGCGAGGAAGCGCATGTCGCCACGGCGGCCGGCATGCTGGCCAAGGCCGGGCTGGACGTGGGCGCGTTGGAATGCGGCGCGCAAATGCCCATGCGCGGCGGCGCCCAGGCGCCACTCTACCGCGCCGGCCTGTCGCCCAGCGCGCTGCACAACAACTGCTCCGGCAAACACTCAGGCTTCGTCTGCGTGGCCTGCGCGACAGACAAAAACCCGCGCGGCTATATCCAGGCCAGCCACCCCACCATGCGCCTGGTCACCGCCGCGGTCGAAGACATCTGCGCCCACCCGTTGGGCGCCGCCCACCAGGGCACCGATGGCTGCTCCATCCCCACCTTCGCCATCCCGCTGCGCGCGCTCGCCCACGGCTTCGCCCGCTACGCGACCGGCACCGGCCTGGGCCCCGCCCGCGCCGCCGCAGCACAGCGCATCATGGCCGCCGTCGCCGAGGCCCCCTTCTTCGTCGCCGGCACCGACCGCTTCGACACGCTCGCCATGCAGGCGCTTGGCCCCCGCGCCTTCATGAAAGTCGGCGCCGAGGGCGTCTATTGCGCCGCCCTGCCCGCGCTCGGCCTTGGCATCGCGCTGAAATGCGATGACGGCGCGACCCGCGCGGCCGAGGTGATGCTGGCCGCCATCATCCGCCGCTTCCTGCCGCTATCGCCCAGCGAAGCCGCCGCCATGGCCCCACTGACCACACCACGCCTGACCAACTGGAACGGCATCCATGTGGGCGATATCCGCCCGGCCGGCGCGCTCATCGCATAAGTGCCCAGCGCGCCACTGCCATGCCGGCGGCGTTTCACGCGCGCGCCACTGCCTTGAAAAAGGTATAGCCGAAGACGCCGTCAGCCTCGGCCGTGCGCAGCAGCTCTTCGATGCCCTGGTCGAATTCGGCGGCCGTGATCAGGCCGGCCGCGACTGCCTTCTCACGCACGCCCCGGATCATTGCGGTGAAGGTGTTGCGGGTGAAGCCCTCAATCCAGTCGGGCTTGCTGCCATCGACATAGACCATGCGCGGCGACACGCTGATCTGATCACGGGAAAACCCCGCGCCGGCCAGCAAGGGAAACAGCCGCCGCCCGATATGGGCATCCCCACCGGCGCGGGCCTGTAGCGCGACCTGGCACTGGATCACCCTTCGCGCCAGCACGCTGTCAGGATGCATGAGGGTCGAGCCATGGTCGCCTTCTATGACGGTGATGGACCCGCCCGGGCGCAGCAGCCCCTTCAAGACATGCAGCACGCGGTCCGGTTCGGGCAGATGCTCCAGCACGAAGCAGACCACGACATGATCGAAGCTGGCGGGTGCGAAGTTGATGGCCAGCAGATCGGCCTGCTGGAAGGTCACATTCCTGATCCCGGCCCGCTGACATGCCTCCTGGGCAACGCCCAGCGATGCTGCGGAGATGTCGACCGCGGTGAAGGTTGCGCCAGGGTTTTGCTGTGCCACGATCAAGGTCTGAGCGCCTGTCCCGCAGCCGGCCTCAAGCACGCTGCTGCTGGCGGCGAAGCAGGTATCGGCGTGCAGCAATTCAGCCAGGGTTGCCGCCTGGTCTGAAAGCCGACGACGCTCTTGCTCGTCGTAACCATGCACATAGTCGGCCATCGCGGCTCCTTCTCAAGGGCGGTTGCCATCCCATGCCATGCCGGGCGGTGCCGCTCTTGAATGGAATTGCGGGCCTTCAGTGGCTCCGGCCAAGGGCGCTGAAACGCCCCGGCGTGAAGCCGTATTGCCGCAGGAAAGCACGTGTCATGTGGCTCTGGTCGGCGAAGCCCGCTTGCATGGCCGCATCCGCCAGGCCGGCACCGCCGCCGATCAGGTCACGCGCGAGCCGCACGCGGCGCTGCACCAGATAGGCATGGGGCGTCAGGCCGGTTTCACAGGCGAAGCTGCGCAGCAACTGAAATCGGCTCAAGCCGGCGATCGCGGCCAGGTCAGCCAAGGTCCAGGCGTGGGCCGGCGCATCATCCATCAGCTCGCGCGCGCGCCCGATCGCGGTTGGCGCGGATTGTAGGGTCCGCGCGCGGGGGCGCGCCTGCCGCGCAGCTGACAGCAGCCGCAGCAGTGCAGCTTCGAATGCCAGGTCCGTCGAGGCGCCCCGCGCGGCATCCGCATGCTCGAACAGGGCCTTCATGCGGTCGTCCCGCGCGCTTGGCGCCTGGAACTCGAACCGGGTCGTCACATCATCCTCGGTGGCAGCGTCCAGCGCCGCCGCCGGGACATACAGCATGCGCCAGCTTCGGGCAGCGCCACTCTTCGGCAGGCCGTCATGCACCTCACCGGCGTTCACGGTGATGACATCACCCATGAGGGATTCGACCATGCCGCGTCCGCTCCAGGACCGTTGTGCGCCCGCGGTAATGACACCGATGCCGAACTCGGCGTGGCTATGGCGCGGAAAATGCCGATTGGAGGTCAGGCCAACCGCCAGAACGCCAGGCAGCGGCGTGGTGGCAATGCGCGCTTCGTGCCGGTCTTCCGCCAAATCGCTATCCCCATATCCCGCGACACCCCAAGACTGCCGGGCGGCAACTGCCCTCGTCAACGCCATGAGGATTGGACAGCGGCGCGCTGTCCCGGTAACCGATTCCCTCCCCCGTGGAGTCGCCAGTGCCCCCCGCTCGCGCCCTGCCCTGATGGACGCCGTG
>JAAFHD010000206.1:0-571 GCA_013298245.1 Alphaproteobacteria bacterium | reverse complement strand
CGCCCGAGGACGAACCCCCGGCCGAAGACCCGCGCCCGCCCGCCGTCGCGGCCGACCTGGTGCGCCTGCGCATCGCCGGCTTCAAATCCTTCGCCGAGCCCACCATGGTCGAGGTCCGCCCGGGCCTCACCGGCATCGTCGGCCCGAACGGCTGTGGCAAATCCAACGTGGTCGAGGGCCTGCGCTGGGCCATGGGCGAAACCAGCGCGCGCAGCTTGCGCGGCGGCGAAATGGAAGACGTCATCTTCGCCGGCACCGCCACCCGCCCCAGCCGCAACCTGGCCGAAGTCACGCTCTTCCTGGAAAACGCCGCCGGCCTGGCGCCGCACCCGCTGGACGCCGAACCCGAACTCGAAGTCACCCGCAAGATCGAACGCGGTGCGGGTTCCAGCTACCGCGTCAATGGCCGCGAACTGCGCGCGCGCGACGTGCAAACCATGTTCGCCGACCTCGCCTCCGGCCCCCGCGCCACCGGCATGGTCAGCCAGGGCCGCGTCGCCCAACTCATCGCCGCCAAGCCCGAAGAACGCCGCGCCGTCCTCGAAGAAGCCGCCGGCATCTCCGGCCTGCG
>JAAFHD010000205.1 GCA_013298245.1 Alphaproteobacteria bacterium | reverse complement strand
GGCCGTGGCGATGGTCAGCCAGGCGCGCAGTGGTGCTTCGGCGGCACGATGCGCGAGCTGTTCCCAGAAGGCCTTGAGGGTGCTGACCGCGATGACGCGCATGGCTGACGATATGTCGATCCCAAATCGGGATCAAGCGTGTTGTTCAGTCTTGGGGCAACGCGCGCCAGCCAATATCCCGCCGCGCAAACCCCTCTGGCCAATCCAGCGCATCCACACCGCGATAAGCCGCATCGCGCGCCGCGCGCAATGTCGGCGCCGCCGCCGCGACACCCAGCACCCGCCCGCCCTTCGCGCGCACCACATCGCCATCCGCGACGGTGCCGGCATGGAAGACCAGCGCGTGCTGGCCCGCCCGGTCCAGCCCGGCAATCGCGCTGCCATTGACCACCGCACCCGGATAGCCACGGTTCGCCATCACCACCACCAGCGCGTGGTCTTCCGAAAAACGCGGCGGCGCATCGGGCAGGCGGCCATGCGCCGCACCATCCAGCAGCGGCAGCAGGTCATCGGCCAGGCGCAGCATCAGCACCTGGCATTCCGGGTCACCGAAGCGGACGTTGAATTCGATCAGCTTGGGGCCGGCCGCGGTCAGCATAAGCCCCGCGAACAACACGCCGGTGAAGGGCGTGCCGCGCCGCGCCATGTCATCCAGGCAGGGCTGGATGATGCGTGCCATGGTCTCCGCCTGCAGCGCGGGCGTGAAGGCGGGCGCTGGGGAATAGGCGCCCATGCCGCCGGTGTTGGGGCCCCGGTCGCCATCGCCCACGCGCTTGTGGTCCTGGGCGGCGGCGAAGGGCAGAGCGCGCACGCCATCGCATAGCGCGAAGAAACTCACTTCCTCGCCGATCAGGCATTCCTCGATCACCACGCTGTTGCCGGCATCGCCATGCGCGCGGGTTTCCATGATGTCGGCGATGGCCGCTTCCGCTTCGGCCACGGTGGCGGCGACCACCACGCCCTTGCCGGCGGCCAGGCCATCGGCCTTCACCACGATCGGCGCGCCCTGCGTCCGCACGTATTCGCGCGCGGCGGACGCGTCAGTAAATCGCGCCCAGGCGGCGGTCGGCGCACCCGCCGCATCGGCCACTTCCTTGGTGAAGGTCTTGCTGCCCTCGAGCTGCGCGGCCGCCGCAGATGGCCCAAAACAGGCGATGCCGGCAGCGCGGCAGGCATCCGCCAGGCCCAAGGTCAGTGGCGCTTCCGGCCCGACGACCACCAGGTCAACCGCGTTGTCGCGCGCGAAAGCAACGACGGCCGGCACGCCCTCGGCGCCCACGCATTCCGCCACCGCCGCAATCCCCGCATTGCCCGGCGCGCACCACAATTTTGTCAGCCTCGGCGACTGCGCCAGCTTCCAGCACAGCGCGTGTTCGCGCCCACCGCCACCCACCACCAGAACCCGCATCGCCCAACCCCAAAAGGTGCCAATCGCCGCGTGGTAGCATAGGCTGCCCGCATGCAGAGCCAGCCCGAGCCCCCGCGCGACAACATTCCCGAATTCGGCGTCTCCGACATCGCCGGCGCCATCAAGGGCGTGTTGCGCGAAAACTTCGGGCGCGTGCGGGTGCGCGGCGAGATCACCGAATGCAAGCGCTACCCCTCGGGCCATATCTATCTCTCGCTGAAGGATGCGGATGCCAAGCTCGAATCGGTGGTGTGGAAGACCGCCGTGCGCGGGCTTTCCGTGCAGCCGGAAAACGGACTGGAGGTCATCGCCACCGGCCGCATCGACACCTATGCCGACCGTTCGAAATACCAGCTGGTGATCGACCGGCTGGATTACGCCGGCGAAGGCGCGCTGCTCGCGCGCATCGAAAAACTGCGCCTGACCTTGCTGGCGGAAGGCCTGTTCGACCCCGCCCGCAAACGCGCCTTCCCCATGCTGCCCGCCACCATCGGCGTCATCACCAGCGAGAAGGGGGCGGTCATCCAGGACATCCGCACCACCATCGCCAGGCGCTTCCCGCGCCCCATTCTGCTGTGGCCGGTGCCGGTGCAGGGGCAGGGTGCGGCCGAGCAGATCGCGGCCGCCATCGCGGGCATGAATGCGCTGCCGCTGGCGATGCGCCCCGATGTGCTGATCGTGGCGCGCGGTGGCGGCAGCCTGGAAGATCTGATGGCCTTCAACGAGGAAATTGTGGTGCGCGCGGCCGCCGCCAGCGTCATCCCGCTGATCAGCGCGGTGGGCCATGAAACCGACACGACGCTGATCGATTTCGCGTCCGACCGCCGTGCGCCCACACCCACGGCGGCGGCGGAAATGGCGATCCCGGCGCGCATGGAATTGGCGGCCGATCTCGCGCAGCGCGGCGCGCGGCTGGCGCAGGGGATTGGCGCGCGGCTGGAACGCGCGCGGGCGGGCCTCTCGCGCGCCGAACGCGGCCTGCCGTCGATGCCCGAGATTCTCGGCGCGCTGCGCCAACGGCTGGATGACCGCGCGGAACGCCTGGCCGGCGCGCTGCCCGTCGCGATCGGGCGCAAGCGCGCGGCGGTGGCAGCACTGCATCTGCCGCACCCGCGCGAGAGCATCGCCGCCAGGCGCAACACGCTCGCATTGCTGCAGGGCAGGCTCAGCGCCGGTTTCGCCGCAGCCCAAGCGCGTCGCGTCGCGGCACCGGCGATGGCGCGGTTCTCGGCCGCACCTCTGCACGCGCTGCTGCGCGAACGCGGCGCTGCCCTGGCCGGGCTGTCCGCGCGGCTCGAGGCAGCGTCCTACCCCGCCGTTCTCGCGCGCGGTTTCGCGCTGGTGCAGGACAGCAAGGGGCGCGCTATCGGCACCGCCGCCGCGGTCAAGCCGGGGGCCGCACTGGTGCTGCAATTCCAGGATGGCAGCGTGGCCGCGCGCGCCGAAAAACCCAAGGGCGAAGCCGTGCAGGGGTCATTGCTGTGACCGCGCGTCGCGCCGTGCTGGCACTGCCCGCGCTGCTGCTGGCGCGCCCCGCGCGCGCCGTGGAACTGCCCGCCACGGCGCGGCAGGGCGACATGGTGATCGGCCAAGGCGGCGTGCGTGGCATGGCGCTGGACGGGCGCGCGCTGCGCGTCGCATCCAATGGCGCCTTCGTCTTCGGCCTGGGCCGCGATCATGGCGCGGAAGCACGCATCACCGTCCCCGGCGCGCCGCCGCGCATGCTGCGCATCGAGCGCCGCCAATGGGACATCCAGAACATCACCGGCCTGCCGCCCGCGCAGGTCACGCCGGATGACGCGGCACTCGCGCGCATCCAGGCCGAACGCACGCGCCTGGCCACGGCGCGCGCCGCCGACAGCGACCGCACCGATTGGCTGCCGCCCATGGCCTGGCCCGCGCGCGGGCGGATCAGCGGCGTCTTCGGCAGCCAGCGCGTGCTGAACGGCCAGCCGCGCCAGCCGCATTACGGGCTGGATGTCGCGGGGCCGGTGGGCACGCCGCTGGTCGCCGCCTGGGGCGGGCGCGTGACCTTGGCGGCGGATTTTTTCTTCTTTGGCCAACTGGTGGTGATCGACCATGGGCATGGCATCAACACGCTCTATGCGCATATGTCGTCCATCGACGTGACCGAGGGTCAGGTGGTGGCCCAAGGCGCGCGCATCGGCGCGATGGGTGCCAGCGGCCGCGTGACCGGCCCGCACCTGCATTTTTCCCTGTCCTGGTATTCCGTCTGGCTGGACCCGCAGCCGCGCTTGCCGGCCTGAATACAGGCGGCCAGCGCGGCCCGCTGGCCCATCGCTTCCGCGATCAAGCGGTATGACCGCGCGCGCGCCACCGCGTCATGGCAGGGCGTCAGGATCGCCACTTCAGCGGCGCGCAATTCGCCGGCCATCGCGGTGATGCGGCGCGCCACCACATCGGGCGTGCCGACCAGCGCGCGGGCGCGCATATCGGCGATGCGCGCGCGTTCGGCGTCGGAGTACGCGTGTTCCGCCGCTTCCTCGGCGGTGGGGTAGGGCGCGAAAATGCCGCGGTCACGGCGCAGGCGGAACAGGGCGCGCGGCGCGAACAGCGCATCGGCTTCGGCTTCCGTCGGTGCCGCCAGCGCATAGACCGCGACGGCGCCATGCGGGGCCGCGCCATGCGGGCCGGGGCGGAAACCCTCATGGTACAGATGCATCGCCGTATCCGCGCCACCGCCATCGGTGATGAAATGCGCGAAGCAGTAGGGCAGGCCGAAATAGGCCGCGACCTGCGCGCCGTAATCGCTGCTGCCCAGAATCCATGGTTCCGGGCGCGTCGGCACCACGGGGCTGGCGATCACCGCGCGGAAGGGGTGGTCCACCGGCAGGCCATCGCCGAGCCATCCCAGCAGGTCGCGCAGCTGCTGCGGAAAACGGTCGGCGGCTTGCGCGGCGTCTGGGTTCAGCGCGAAGGCGGTGCGGCCGTCGCTGCCTGGTGCGCGCCCCAGGCCCAGATCGATGCGGCCAGGTGCGATGGCTTCCAGCACGCGGAACTGTTCCGCGACTTTCAGCGCGGAATAATGCGGCAGCATCACGCCCGCGGAGCCCACGCGGATGCGCCGCGTGGTGGCCGCGATCGCCGCGATCATGATCTCGGGCGCGCTGCCGGCGTGTGCGGCGCTGTTGTGGTGTTCGGCCAGCCAATAGCGCTTGTAGCCCCAGGCCTCGACCTGCGGCGCCAAGGCCAGCGTTTCGCGCAGCGCGTCATCCGCCCCGCGGCCCGAGACGACAGAGGATTGGTCCAGCACGGACAGCGCGATTGTCATGCGCAAACACTACCAGCCTGCGCTGCGGTTCCAAAGCCGCGCGCGCGATGGCATACGCAAGGGATGCGGATTCTCTATCATCTGCCGCTCTCGCCCTATTCGCGGAAGGTGCGCCTGGCACTTGCTGAAAAGCGCATCCCCTTCGAGCTGCGGGTCGAGAAGGTGTGGGACCGGCGCGACGAATTTCTGGAGATCAACCCGGCCTGCACCGTGCCCGTCTTCCAGGACGAGAACGGGCTGACCATCGTCGATTCCGGCGCCATCTGCGAATACCTGGATGAAGCCTATCCGGATGTATCGCTCTACGGCCGCACGCTGGCCGAACGCGCGGAAGTGCGCCGCCTGACCGCCTGGTTCGACCAGAAATTCGGCCAGGAAGTGACGCGCAACCTGATCTGGGAACGGCACCTGAAGCGCCAGCTTGGCATGGGCAACCCCGAAGCCGCCGCGATCCGGTCAGGCTATGCGAACCTCAAGGAACACATGGCCTATCTGGGCTGGCTGGCGGAGGGGCGCACCTGGTTAGGCGGCGCCTTCATCAGCCTGGCGGATTTCGCGGCCGCTGCGCATCTTTCTGTGCTGGACTACGCCAATGACGTGGACTGGTCAGCCAATGCGGCGGCGAAGGAGTGGTACGCGAAGATCAAGTCGCGCCCCGCTTTCCGCGCGCTGCTGGCCGAGCGCGTCAGCGGCATGGTGCCGCCCTCCCACTACGACAATCTGGATTTCTGACCATGGACATCTTCGCGGCAATGCGCGCGCGCGTGATCGTGGCGCTGGCGGAATTGCTGCCTGACCTGCCGGCGGATGCGACCGCGAAGGTGACGGTGGAACCGCCGCGCGATGGCGCGCATGGCGACATGGCGACCAATGCGGCGATGGTGGTGGCGAAGGTCGCGCGCGTCGCACCGCCCAAGCTGGCGGCTGACCTGGCGGCGAAACTGGCCGCTCTGCCGGAAGTGGAAAGTGCGGCACCTGCCGGCCCTGGATTCCTCAACCTGCGCCTGCGCGCCGAATATGTGCGCGCGGCCGTGCCGGAAGTGCTGCGCGTGGGTGAGGCCTTCGGCCAGGGCGCGCCGACCGGGCAGCGGATCAATGTGGAATATGTCTCGGCCAACCCGACGGGGCCGATGCATGTGGGGCATTGCCGAGGGGCGGTGGTGGGCGATGCGCTGGCCAATCTGCTGGCCAAGGCGGGGCATGCGGTCACCAAGGAATACTACATCAATGATGCTGGGGCGCAGGTGCAGGCGCTGGCTTGGGCTGCGTATTGGCGATACGTGGTTCACTTGGTCCAGCATGCCCAAGGCACTGCTGAGCCGCTTGATGCTTGGTTTGGGGACGTGACGCCAGGCGAAGACTGGCGGCGTGAAATCGCCACTGATGCCGACGATTGGCGCGTGCAGGTGTTGAAACAGCGCATCGAAGAGCGCTTCGGGATCAAGCTGCAGTACGGTGGAGACTATCTCGTCCCCGTTGGTGAAGCATTGGTCGCGGCGCATGGGCCGGCGCTCCTGGTCCCCACCGAAGCGAACCTGCTGACCATACGGACGTTCGCAGTCCAATCGATGATGAAGTCTATCCGCGCCGATCTGGCCGCACTCGGCGTCCAGCAAGAGGTCTTCATTTCCGAAGCCGAACGCGTCGCCGCCGGCGACCTCGACCGCGCCGAAGCCCTGCTGAACGCGAAGGGCCTCGTCTATCGCGGCATCCTGGAGCCCCCCAAGGGCAAAACGCCCGATGACTGGGAACCGCGCGAACAAACCCTGTTCCGCTCCACCCAATTCGGCGACGACACCGACCGCGCGCTGCGCAAATCCGACGGCACCGGCACCTATTTCGCCAATGATCTGGCCAACCATCTGCACAAGATCGACCGCGGTTTTGACGCGCTGGTCCATGTCTGGGGTGCGGACCATGGCGGCTACGTCAAGCGCATGAAGGCCGCCGTCGCGGCACTCTCCGACAACCGCGTCGGCTTCGATGTCGTGCTGACGCAGATCGTGCATGTGCTGAAGAATGGCGAAC
>JAAFHD010000204.1 GCA_013298245.1 Alphaproteobacteria bacterium | reverse complement strand
GGGTCAGCGATGAGAAAGCGGTGCGCGGCAGCTACATGGGCAGCTGCGTGCCGCCCAGGGATATTCCGCGTTTCCTGGAGATGTATCGGCGCGGAAAACTGCCGGTGGAAAGGCTGCGCCAAGGTCGCGTCGGGTTGGATGGGCTGAATGCCGGGTTTGACCGCCTGGCGGAGGGCGAGGTGCTGCGGCAGATGCTGGTGCCGACCTAACGCCCCGCCACCAACAACCTCGGCGCAATAAACCCATGCGTCGAAAACACCGTATTCCCCACATCCTGGATCGGCGGATACCACACCCGCACCGCCGTCCAGTCATTGCGGTCGGACACGTCGAACACCGGCTGGTCCTCCGCCACGCGTCCCCGCGCGCCGCTGCCGCCCGACGCCCAATTCGCATGATCCACCCGGATTTCGCGCGGCCCCACCACGCGCCGCACCACCGAAAGATGCCCCTGCGGCAGCCGCCGCGTGCGGCCGAACACCAGCACGTTCCCCGGCATCGGCCGCCCGCCACGCGCATAGACGCCGGCCGCCGCATCCCACCACTGCCAGGCATCACCGCGCAGCGCGATGCCGCTGCGTGCACGCGCAAACGGCACGCAGGACAGCCCGCCATCACGGTCTGAATATTCCGGCACGCCGGCGATGCGCGGCGGCCGCGCAGGCCCTCCACAGGCCGCCAGGCCCAGTGCCAGCATCAACGGCAGCCCCCGCCGCGCGATGCGTTCGTTCATCTGCGAACCCCCATTCGCAACCCCGCGCGATCCCCCCGCGCAGCGACGCGATTCGCATAGCACAGCCGCGGCAGCCGTCATGTCAAAAAATGTCGGCGAACCGGCGGCCTACCCCGCCGCCGTCTGGCGGTGCCCGGCCATCAGCCGCTGCATGCGGGTATGCAGCGCCTCTGGCGTGACGGGCTTGCGCAGCACCGCGATCGGCCCGCTTTCGGCCGCTTCGTCCAGCATGTCCTCGGCCTCCGCGACAAAGCCGGTCAGCAGCATGGCCGGCAGGCCGGGGCGCAGCCGCCGCGCGCGTTCGATCAGCGCCAGGCCGTCCAGCCCCGGCATCGACAAATCCGTCACCAGCACATCCGGCGCGGCGCCGGTTTCCAGCGCCCCCAGCGCCTCCATCCCGCCATTGGCGGTCTGCACGCCATGGCCGCGATCCTTCAGCCCTTGTGCGACCACTGCCAGCACTTCCGGCTCGTCATCCACCAGCAGCACGCGCAGGCGTTGCAGGGCCACGGGGCGCGCATCGGCGGGCATGGTCACGCTTGATGTGGCCGGCGCCTCGGGCAGCCACAATGTGACGCGCGTGCCCTGGCCGGGCACCGAGGCGATCTGCATCGCACCGCCCGATTGCTCGCAGAAGCCCTTGGCCATCGCCAGGCCAAGCCCGGTGCCCTGGCCCTTTTCCTTGGTGGTGAAGAAGGGTTCGGTTGCACGGCGCAGCGTCTCGGCGTCCATGCCCCGCCCGGTATCGGATGCCCAAAGCCGCACATAGCGCCCAGGCTCCAACCCCACCGGATTATCGGCCGCCACCGTCTCCGCCGCCGCCCCCAGTTCGAGCGTGCCGCCCGAGGGCATCATCGCATCGCGCGCATTGATCGCGAGGTTCACCAGCACGGTCTCGATCTGCGACCGGTCCGCCAGCACCGCCGGCACGCCGCGCGCAATGGCCAAATTCACCTGGATCGAAGCACCCAGCGTATGCGCCAGCACCTCGCGCACACCATCGAGCAGGCTGGCCGCGGGCAGGGGTTCGGCGCGCAGGCTGTCCCGCCGCGCAAAGGCCAGCAGCCGGCGCGTCACACCGCCGCCGCGTTCCGCGGCTTCGGAGACGAGCTGCGCCAGCTTGTGGATGCCCGCATCCTGGCTGCGTTTGTGGATCAGCTTCGCCCCGCCGAGGACCGCCTGCAGCACATTGTTGATGTCATGCGCGACACCGCCCGCGAGCCGCCCGAGCGCCTCCATCCGCTGGCTTTCGGACATGCGCTCGACCGTCTCGCGCCGCTCGGCCTCGGCCGCGTCCAGCGCGGCGCGGGCGCGCCTGCGATCCAAGGTCAGCACCAACACCACGACCAGCAGGCCAAGCAGCAGCGTGAAGGCCAGCGCCACGCCAATGGCCGCGCGCCGCAGCCCATCGACGGCGGCCAATTCGCGCTCGCGGTCCAGGGCGGCCACCACCACCAGCGGCGCGCCGCGCAACGCCCGATACCCGATCAGCGATTGCCGCCCATCAACGGGGTCCGCGATATCCAGTTGCCCCGCCCGGTTCAGCCGGATGGCGCCGAACACCGCATGGGTGGGCGGGATGCGCTGGTCGCCGGTGGTGGGCGGACGCGTCGTCGCGATCAGGCTGCCATCGCGGCGCATCAGCAGGCCGATCCCGGCATCGCCGATATTCACATCCGCCATCGCGCGCGACAGCGCATCGGATGACAGGGTGACCATCGCAACCCCGATCACCTCATTGGCGCCGTCGCGCAGCGTGCGGCTCATCACCACGGCGGGCTGGCCGGTGAAGCGGGAGGCGACGCGGTCCGAGACGAACAACTCCGCAACCCCCGCGCGCGGCAGGCGGAAATGGTCGGCATCACCCACGAAGATCTGCTGCGCGGTGGGCGTGGGCAGGCTCATCCAGCGCACCAGGCCATCCAGCCCCGCGATGGAAACCTGCGTCACCATCGCTTCCCGGCGCCGTGCCAGCATGGTGATCTGGGTCTCGATCGCGATCTGCCCGGCCTGGTCGCCGGTTTCCATCCGCCGCTGCCGCGCCACCACCAGGTCATGCAGCTGTTCCACCAGGTCCAGCGTGCGGCCGATCTGCGCCTCCAGCGCTTCGGCGCCAAGGTTCGCGCGCGCCAGTGCCAGGCTGGTGGCACTGCGTTCCTCCCGCTGCACCCAGAGCGTGGTGCCCCACCAGGCGAGGCCAGCCAGCACCATTGTCAGCAACAGGGCTGCGGCGGGCAGGGCGATGCGGCGTTCGTTCACAGGCACGGCACCCCTATGCCATGCCCGGCCGGTTGCATGCCAGCATGATGCATCGCGTTACAAGCAAGGCGGTGGCGCAACCATCCCGCTCATGCAACAAGACCCCATGCCCGAGGATGTGGACCCCAACGACGATTTCGTCACCGATGACGCTTATGCCGCAGGCCGCCGCGCCTTCACGGATGGCCGATCGGTGCTGGAAAACCCCATGGCGCATACCGGCGACTGGGGAAAAGCCTGGTTTTCCGGCTGGCTGGACGCGCTGGCCGATGCGGTGACCGGCCATGACCGCGCGCCCGCCGCCTTCCGCCGCCTGCTGAAGAATGACCGCGCAGAGCCGTTCTGAGATGCGCGCCGTGCTGACCGATATCGAGGGCACGACCACCGCCATCGCCTTTGTGCACCAGGTGCTGTTCCCCTTCGCGGCCGAGGCGCTGGAAGGGTTTCTGGCCGCGCGCGGGGCGGATGCGGATGTCGCACCCATCCTGGCCGATGTGGCCGCCGCCGCCCCCGGCGTGCCCGTGCTGGACACGCTGCGCGGCTGGATGGCGACCGATGCCAAGGTCACGCCGCTGAAGGCGCTGCAGGGCCTGATGTGGCGCCAGGGCTATGCCGATGGCCAATTGCGCGGCCATTTGTGGCCCGATGTCGCCGCGGCTTTGCAGGGCTGGGCGGCGGGCGGGTTGCGCCTCGCGGTCTATTCATCAGGCTCTGAGGAAGCGCAGCGCCTGCTGTTCGGCCATTCCGAAGCAGGCGACCTGACCAGCCTGTTCAGCGGCTTCTTCGACACCCGCATGGGCGCCAAGCGCGAGGCCGCCAGCTACACGCGCGTCGCCGCGGCACTTGCGCTGCCCGCGGCCGACATCCTGTTCCTGTCCGATATCGCCGAGGAATTGGACGCCGCCCGCGACGCCGGCCTGGCCACCTGCCAGCTGGTCCGCGCGCAGGACGGAACCCAGCCCTCAGGCCGCCACGCGGAGGCGCTAGATTTCAAAGCGGTAACAAGGCTTTTTGCACTGCCGCAACCCGCGTGACAGGCGCCCACCAGCCGGTGTAGGACTGCGCCGCCCGCCATCCACGGGGAGTGCGCCCTATGATCATCGCCTATGCCGTGGAGCGGGGGCAGGTTGCCCAGCATCCAGACTTGCCCGCGCCCGATGTGCTGCGCCGCGCCGTCTGGATCGACCTGCTGAACCCCTCGCCCGATGAGGAACGCGCCGTGCAGGATGCGCTGCGCGTGGAAGTGCCGACGCGCGAGGAAATGCAGGAGATCGAAAGCTCCTCGCGCCTGTACAAGGAGGGCGAGGATCTCTTCCTGACCGCCAATTTCCTCTATGGGATGGAGGCGGGTGAATTCGGCTCCACCGCCATTTCCTTCGTGCTGACGGGCAACACGCTGATCACGGTGCGCTACGCCACACCCAAGGCCTTTCCCACTTTCGCGGCGCGCTGCCAGAAGGCGCCCGGCCTGCTGTCCAGCGCGGATGCCGTCATGCTGCATCTGTTCGAACAGATCGTGGACCGCCTGGCCGATATCCTGGAACGCGTCGGCACCGACATGGACCGCGCTTCGGCCGGTGCCTTCAAGACCGCGCGCGCGGGCATGAAGGCCGCCGAACGCGACAGCACGCTGAAGGGCGTGCTGGTCACGCTGGGCCAGGTGGGAGAAGTGACGACGCGCGCTTCGGAAACGCTGCTCGGCCTGTCACGCATCCTGACCTTCGTGGGTGCTGAGAAGGGCATGGCGATCCGCAAGGAAAACCAGGGCACCATCAAGACGCTGGTGCGCGATGTGCGCTCCCTGGTGGAACACGCGAATTTCCTGAACAACCGCGCGACATTCCTGCTGGATGCGGTGCTCGGCATCATCAATGTGGAGCAGAACGGCATCATCAAGACCTTCACCGTGGTGAGCGTGGCGCTGATGCCACCCACGCTGATCGCCAGCATCTACGGGATGAATTTCCAGCATATGCCGGAGCTGAACTGGGTGGTGGGCTATCCGCTGGCATTGCTGCTGATGGTGTGCACGGCGGTGCTGCCGGTGCTGTATTTCCGGCGCAAGGGCTGGCTATAGCGGCTGTGCGGGGCTGATCACGCGCCAGGCTGAAGCAGCCTGAGGCGATCAGACCCGGTCAAGCTCTTCGCGCAGCATTTCAAGCCGCAGCCATTCCTCTTCCGCCGCCGCCAGTGCGGCTTCCTTTTCGGCCAGCAAGGCGCTGCGCTTGGCAAAGCCCGCCGGGTCGCGCGTGTAGAGATCAGGGTCCGCGAGCCAGCCGCGCACCACGGTGATTTCGGCCATCAGTTTTTCCATCGCCGCCGGCAGCGTGTTCAGCGCGTGCTGGTCCTTGAAGGAAAGCCGCCGTGCGGCCGCGGCTTCCACCGCACGCGGGGCGGCCGCGGCCGCGCGCGTTTCCACCACGCGTTCAGTCGCCCGCACGCCGTGCCCGCGCTGCGCGACCATGTCCGAATAACCGCCCGCATATTCCTGCCAGCGGCCATCGCCCTCGAAGGCAATCACGCTGGCGCAGACACGGTCCAGAAAATCACGATCATGGCTGACCAGGATGACGGTGCCAGTGTGTTCGGCCAGCAATTCCTGCAGCAGGTCCAGCGTTTCCAAGTCCAGATCGTTGGTCGGCTCGTCCAGCACCAGCAGGTTCGCCGGTGCCGCCAGCGCGCGTGCCAACAGCAGCCGCCCACGCTCGCCGCCCGAGAGCAGCCGCACCGGCGTGCGCGCCTGTTCCGGCAGGAACAGAAAATCCTTCATGTAGCCGAGCACATGACGGCGTTCGCCGCCGACATCGACCATTTCTCCGCCACCGGTCAGCACCTCCGCCAGGCCCCGGTCGGTATCGAGATCAGCGCGCGCCTGGTCCAGCACCTGCATGGCGATGCCGGCACCCAGGCGCACCTCGCCCGCATCGGGTGCGAGGCGCCTGGTCAGCATCGCCAGCAGCGTGGATTTACCGGCGCCATTCGGGCCGATGATGCCAATCCGATCACCGCGCATGATGCGCGTAGAAAACTCGCGCACCACGGGTTTGTCGTAGGCCTTGGCGATACCTTCGGCGGCGATCACCAGGTTGCCGCTGGTCGCGGCGTCACTGGCGGAAAGCTTCGCGGCACCTTGCGGCTTGAGGCGTTCGCGGTGGCGTTCACGCAAGCTGCCCAGGCCCGCCAGGCGTTTCACATTGCGCTTGCGCCTGGCACTCACGCCATGGCGCAGCCAGTGTTCCTCGCGCACGATTTTGCGGGCCAGTTTGTGGGCGTCGCGCTCCTCCTCCTCCAGCACGGTGTCGCGCCAGGCTTCGAAATGCGCGAAGCCGCGCTCGATGCGGCGCGTGGTGCCGCGATCCAGCCAGACCATCGCGCGCGACAAGCGTTCCAGGAATCGGCGGTCATGGCTGATCAACACCAGCGCGCCACGAAACGCCGCAAGCTCCGCCTCCAGCCACTCGATCGCCGGCAGGTCCAGGTGGTTGGTGGGTTCGTCCAGCAGCAGCACATCGGGTGTGGGTGCCAGTGCGCGGGCCAGGGCGGCGCGACGTGCCTCGCCGCCCGAAAGCCGTGCCGGCGCGGCGGCGGCATCCAGGCCCAGATCGGCCATCAACCGCTCCGCCACATGCCGCGGATCGGCAGGCCCGAGACCATCGAGCACAAACTCCTCCACCGTCGCATAGCCCGACAGGTCGGGCTCCTGCTCCAGATACCGTACCGTGGTGCCGGGCTGCACG
>JAAFHD010000203.1 GCA_013298245.1 Alphaproteobacteria bacterium | reverse complement strand
CGGCGGCCTGGGCGTGCTGCACATCCATGACGCCACCACCGGCCGGCACGAGGTCTGGGACGGCCTGTCCACAGCACCCGCCGCGGCACGGCCCGACATGTTCGCCGCCCGCTTCAGTGGCGAATGCGGCGATGGCTATGGCTATATCCTGTCCGATCACGCCAATGAACTGGGCCACCAGGCGGTGACGGTGCCGGGCATTCTGGCAGCCCTTTCGGCCGCGCACACCGAAGCCGGGCGCATGCCATGGGGCGAGTTGTTCGCCCCCGCCATCGGCATCGCGCGCGCCGGTTGGGCGATCCGCCCGCATGTGGCGGCGATGTTCCACCTGGATGAACGCGCCTATGGCCGCCTGCCCTATGCGCGCAAACTCGCCTTCACCGATGAAGGCCGCAAGCTGTACTGCCGGGAGGACGGCACGCCAAAGCGCCTGGGCGAGCGCGTGCAGAACCTGGCGCTGGCCGCCGCGCTGGACACCATCGGGCGCGACGGTGCGGCCGCCTTTTATCGTGGTGACATCGCCGCCGGCATCGCGGCCGACATGGCCGCCCATGATGGCCTGCTGACGCGCGATGACCTGGCCAATTTCCGCCCGCGCCGCCACGCGCCGCTGGACATCAACTATCGCGGCTTTCGCATCGCCATGCCCCCGCCGCCGGCGGGCGGCGTCTTCATCGCGCAAATGCTGCGCTGCCTGGAACAGTTCGACCTGACCGCACTCGGCCACAACAGCGCCGCCTATATCGCGACCATCGCGGAGGCCATGCTGATCGCCGGGCGCGACAAGGACGAACTGGTCCACGACCCCGATTTCACGCCGGTGCCGCTGGAGCGCCTGCTCTCCGATCGCTACGCGGAGGAATGCGCCGAACGCATCGGCCGCGGCGAGCGCAGCACCATCACCCGCGCGCCCGAACCGCGCGACACCACGACCATTTCCTGCGTGGATCGCGATGGCATGGTGGTGTCGCTGACGCACACGCTGGGCCTGCCATCGGGCGTGATTCCGCCGGGCTGCGGCTTCATGCTGAATGGCGCGATGAACTGGTATGATCCGCGGCCCGGGCGGGCGGGTTCCATCGCGCCCGGCAAGCGGCGCTATTCCTCTATGTCGCCCACCATCATCCTCGATGGCGCGCGGCCGGTGGCCACACTCGGCGCACCAGGTGGTGCCTGGATCGGCATCGCCATCGCGCAGGCCATCATCAACCTGCTGGACTGGGGCATGACCATGCAGGAAGCCGCCAGCGCGCCGCGGTTTTCAGCAACCTCCGATGTGCTGGATATTTCCAACCGCATCCCCCGGCGGGAAGAGGCAGTGCTGGCGCGCATGGGCTACCGCGTGAAGCGCCACCCGATCAGCTATGCCTTCGCCGCCGTGCACGGCATCACGATGTGGGATGGCAAGCTGGAAGGTGGTGCGGACCCGCAGCGCGATGGGTATGCGGCTGCGGTCAACGGCTAGATGAACGTCAAAAGCCGGCGCGGATTGCCCACCAGGATCGCGTCGATCTCGGCCTCCGAAAAACCCCGCCTGCGCATCAGCGGCAGCACGCGCTTGTGGATATGCGCATAGCCCCAGCCGCCGAAGCGCGTCATATGCGCGGTGTGGCAGATGTCGTGGCTGATCACGATCTGTGAGAGGTGCCCGCGGTCGATCAGCTTGCGGATGTCGCGCAGGCGCCCGGCATCGTTCGGCATGTCGTGTTCCAGGTTGAGCAGATACAGGCAGCTTTCCTGGCCAAAGAGATCCCATTCGAGCACGCAGCCGGTATCCGCCAGGCGGAACAGCGCATCCTCATCGCGGATGGTGCGGTCGATGTGGTCCATGATGACGCGCGAGCAGTCGGCACCTTGTTCGCGGCAGAAATCCATCACCTCCTGCGGCTGATCCTGGCGGCGGCCGGGGTGGATGGTGAGTGCCGCGCCGGTGTGTTGCTGCGCGATGATCGCACCCGCCAGCACCCGGCGTTCCAGCGGCGTCCAGGGATTCTGGCAGCCGATTTCGCCGATCAATCCAGCGCGCGCATCGGTGCCCCACAGGCCCACCTGCACCTGCGCGACCATCTCCTCGGCGAAGCTGTCGATACTGCGCGCATGGTTCGCCGGGTCCTGGTATTCCTCGACATAATGGCCGCAGCCCATGACGATATGGCAGCCGGTTTCGCGGCTGATCTGCTGCAACCCGACAGGGTCCGGTTCCAGCCCGCCGATCGTCAGTTCGACGATGGTGTTGCAGCCCGCGCCGACCGCCTCCGCCACGGCTTCAACAGCAATCGGCACCGACTTGTTCTGCGCATTGGCGGGCGCGAAAGCCAGGCCCGCCATCATCTCCCAATTCGTGGCAAGGCTGTGCGCCGGCACCACCGGCTCATGCCGCCGCGCCGGCGGCACGATGTTCCACAACAGGTGTTCGTGCATCAGCGTGGAACCCAGAACGCCCGGGTCCACCACACCCAAAACCGTCTGCGCGCGGCCGCGCAATTCGTCGCGCGATGGCATCAGGCGCGCCTTACATTCCAGGGATACGGCGCGACACCCTTCAACACGCCGCGCAGATTCGCGCGGTACGCGGTGTGGATGAAGAACTGCCCCAGCGGCATCGCCGGCACCGACTGGAAAGCCTCGCGCTGCATATCCGCGGCGATGCGCGTCTGCGCCGCGGCATCAGGCGCACCGAGCCATTGCGTGGCCAGTTCCTCGATGCGCGGATTGCCGTGCCAGCCGAACCAGGCGCGTTCGCCAGCACCACGAATCACCGCGTTGATGGCGGGATTCAGGATGGAGACCGAAGGCCACCAGGTGTGGAACATGGACCACCCGCCACGCTCCACCGGCTCACGCGAATTGCGCCGCTGCACCACGGTGCCCCAGTCGCTTTCCATCAATTCGCTGTTCAGGCCCAGGCGCCTGAACAGGTCATGCGTGACCTGCCCGAACGGCCCGATCGTGGGGAAATCCGTCGGGTTCAAGATCACGATGCGTTCGCCATTGTAGCCACTGGCGCGAATGGCCGCGCGTGTCGCATCCAGGTTGCGCGGTGCGGTCAACGCCTCCGCGCCATCCTCGTTTCCATATGGCGTTCCACAGGGCCAGAAGCTGCGGCACAGGCGGAACGCATTGGTGTCATTGCCCGTCACCGCGCGCATGTAGTCTTCCTGGTTCAGCGCGCCCAACACCGCGCGCCGCAGCGCGGGATTGTTGAACGGCGGCTGCAAATGATTGAACCGCCCCCAGCCCGTATAGCCTGCAGTATCGGTGATCTCGACCGTGACATTGCGGTTGCGCCGCAGCGTCGGCAGCAGGTCGGCCAGCGCCTGTTCCCACCAGTCGATCTCGCCATTCTGAAGCGCGGCGGACGCCGTCGCGGGGTCGGGGATGATGTGCCATTCGATGCGGTCGAAATGCGCGACCTTGCCGCCGGAGCCCCACGCGGGCGGTTCCTGGCGCGGCACGTAGCCCGCGAATTTTTCGTAAGCCACGCGGCTGCCGGGCACGAAATCACTGCGAATGAAACGGTACGGCCCGCTGCCCACCATCTCCGTCACCTGCGTGGTCGGGTCGGTGTTGGCGAGCCGCTCGGGCATGATGAAGGCGATGTTGGAATTGGGCTTGGCGAGTGCGTCGGCCAGCAGCGGAAAGGGCTGGCGCAGGCGGATGCGGATGGTGCGGTCATCGGCCGCTTCCCAGGCTTCCACCATGCCCGCCAGCGTTTGCCCGAAGGTATCGCGCGCGGCCCAGCGGCGCAGGCTGGGCACGCAATCCTGCGCGCGCACCGGCTCGCCATCATGGAAGCGCAGGCCCTCGCGCAGGCGGATCAACCAGGTCCGGCCATCGGCGGAAACCTCATGGCCCTCGGCCATTTGCGGGCGCGGGCGCAGGTTTTCATCCACGCCGTAGAGCGTGTCGAAGACGTAGTAGGCGTGGTTCATCGTCACCGCGGCGGTGGTCCAGATCGGGTCCAGCGCGGTGAGGTTCGCCTGCGGCACGAAGCGCATCATGTTGGTGCGCTGCGCGAGCGAAGGTGCGGCGAAAGCAGACGCCCCCGCGGCCATGACGGTACGGCGATGCATGGAAGCTTCCTCTCTTCTGCGCGGGCATCGTGGCACCGCGCGACAGGCTGCGCTACATCCAATCCATGGATGACAAGACAGCCGAAACCCTCGCCAAGGCCGCTGGCCTGGACCGCGCCTGGACGCACCACAAGCACGATGTGCTGGACGCATTGGCCACACTGGCGCGCCACCGCGCCAACCTGCCGCGCGTCAAGGACGAGACGCAGGAACCCGTCCCCGCCTGGGCGCCGCGCACATGAGCCCGCACCAGTTGACCATCGCCGAAGCGGGCGCGTTGATCGCCGCGCGCAAGCTGGCCCCGTCGGAACTTCTGGCCGATTGTCAGGCGCGCATCGCCGCGCTGAACCCAACGCTGAATGCCGCCATCCGCATCCTGCCGGCGGATGCGCGCGCGCTGGATGACGAAGCGCCACGCGGCCCGCTGCACGGCATTCCGATCGGCGTGAAGGACATCATCGACATCGCGGGCGAGCCGACCACCTGCCATTCGCGCCAACGCCTGGACCATGTTGCGGGCCCGGATGCCGCCGTCATCGCGCGCCTGCGCGCGGCGGGCGCGGTCTTCCCCGCCAAGCTCGCCACGCATGAATTCGCGATCGGCGGCCCGGCCTTCGACCTGCCCTTCCCGCCCGCGCGCAACCCGTGGAACACGGCGCATCATCCGGGTGGTTCGTCATCCGGTTCGGGTGCGGCCGTGGCGTCGCGCATGGTGCCGGGCGCGCTGGGCACGGACACGGGTGGCTCGGTGCGCCATCCCGCCAGCCATTGCGGCATTGTCGGGCTGAAGCCGACCTATGGCCTGGTGCCGCGCGATGGTGTGTTTCCGCTGGCGTTTTCGCTGGACCATGTGGGGCCGATGACGCGCACGGTGGAAGATGCCGCCATCATGCTGGAGGTGATGGCCGGTGGCGCCTATCGCGCCGCGCTGCGTGATGGGCTGCGAGGCTTGCGTATCGGCTATGTGCGCCACTTCCATGAGAAGGACCAACCCGCATCGGCGGAGATGGCCGCGGCCATCGACGAAGCCGCGCGCCTGCTGGCCGCAGAGGGTGCTTCGGTGCGTGATGTCACCCTGCCCTCGCTGAACGAATTCGCCGCCGTCAACCGCACCATTCTCTACGCCGAAAGCAGTTCCATCCACGCCGATTGGCTGCGCGACGCGCCGGAAAAATACGCCGCCGTCACGCGGCGCCGCCTGCTGCCCGGCATGTTCCTGCCCGCCCACGAACATGTCCGCGCAACGCGCGCGCGCGGCCCGTTGGCGGACGCCGTCAACGCCGCCTTCCGCGAGGTGGACATCCTGCTCACCGCATCATCCATGGACCCCGCCTGCCGCATCGATGATGTGGAAGCCGTGGAGCGCACCTATCCGCGCCAGGCGCGCACGCCCTTTAACGTGACAGGCCATCCCGCGCTGACGCTGATGGCGGGCCTATCGTCGGAAGGCCTCCCACTATCAGTGCAATTCGTCGCCCCCGCCTTCGCCGAAGCGCAGCTGTTCCGCGCCGCCCACGGCTATGAACGCGCCGCCGGCTGGATGGGCAAGGCACCGCCGATTTGAAGCGCGCCGATGTCCTGTTCATCGTCGGCTTCCGCGCCGAGGCGGCCCTGCTGCCGCCCGATGCGCGCGTCATCTGCGCCGCCGCCAACCCCGGGCGGCTGGACGCGCTGCTGGCGCAGGAATCGCCGCGCGCGATGCTCTCCTTCGGCATCGCCGGCGCGCTGGATGGCGGGCTTGCACCTGGCGCGCTGATCGCGGCCAGCCACGTCATCGCTGATCGCGCGATGGCCACCGACGCCACCTGGACGCGTGCGATTGCCGCGGCCACCGGCGCGCGCATCGCGCCCATCGCCGGCAGTGATGTGCTGGTGCCGAACCCGTCCGCCAAGACCGCGCTGCTGGCCGCCACGGGTGCTGCCGCCGTGGACATGGAAAGCCACGTCGTCGCCCGCCACGCGCGGCGCCTCGGCGTGCCCTTCGCGGTGCTGCGCGCCATCGCCGACAGCGCCGCCGACGCCATCCCGCCCGCCGCCGCGAACGGGCTGGACACGGACGGAAACCCCGCGCCGTGGCAGGTGATGCGCGCCCTGCTGCGCCGCCCGCAGGACCTGCCTGGGTTGATCCGCCTCGCGCGCCTCAGCCGCACCGCGCTCTCGCGCCTGGCGGATGCCGCGCCGCAAATCCCGCTGCCCTGATTTTTGTTGCCCTGCGCGTCGCCCAGGCGCCACCATCCGCGCAGGGAGAAAACGACATGCGTCTTTCACGCCGCGCGCTGCTGGCCGCCCCGATCGCGTCACCCGCGCTTGCCCAGGCCCGCTTCCCCGACCGCCCCATCCGCCTGATCGTGCCCTGGACGCCAGGTGGTGCCACCGACATCCAGATGCGCAGCGTGGCCGAAATCGCCTCGCGCCATCTGGGCCAGAGCATCATCGTGGAAAACCGCCCCGGCGCGTCCGGCACCATGGGCGCGCAGCATTTGGCGCGCGACGCCCGACCCGATGGCTACACCATGAGCCAGATGCCAAGCGGCGTCTTCCGCTTCGCCGCCATGCTGCGCGCCAATGGGCACCCGGTGCCGTATGATCCGCTGCGCGACTTCACCTGGATCATTCGCCTCGTCGGCTACATGGGCGGCGTGGTGGTGCGGCCTGATGCGCCGTGG
>JAAFHD010000202.1 GCA_013298245.1 Alphaproteobacteria bacterium | reverse complement strand
CCCGGCACGATCAGCACCGCGCGACGCACCGATGACGGCCGGCACGACATCACCGGCGCCGCCGCGGTGGAAACCGCGCGCCAACTTAGCGAAGCGCGCGTCCTGGTGCTGCGCGACGCTGAGGGCGGGCCGGTCCATGAACGCCTGTCGATGTGGGGTTTCCGCGAAGGCCTGGCCAATGCGTTGCAGATGCGCAGGGCGCTGGCGCCACGCGTCGAGATCGTGCCGCAGCCCTTCGCGCAGGTGGCGCGGCGCGTGCCCACCGGGCTGCTGGAACTGCACCGCGAATGGTGCAGCGCCTGGCCGTGGGAGGCCGACAGCGCCCGCGCCTTTCGCCTGCATGATGGCAGCTTTCTCTGGACCGCCATGTGCGCGCGCTCGGCCTATAACCCGGTGACGCTGGTGGCCACCGAAACGCGGGCGGGTTCGGTGCGGCCGCGCCAACTGCCCTCCATTGTCGACCCGGACACGGTCGGGCCCGCCTTCACCAACCTGCTCGTCGATCCGGCGCGCGGGCGGATCGAGGATCTGTTCAAGATGCGTGGCGGCAATGATTGCGGCACCCGCCGCGGCTGGGTGTGGAATGGCGGGCGCTTCGTCCTCGCCTCCGAGCACACCATGCCCAATTGCTTCGGCGCCGATCACGGGCAATGGCTGCGGATGTCGGCCACGCCGGTGCGCGGCGAGCCGCGGCCGGGGCGGCGCCCATGCTGAACCGCGCAGCCTTGCTGGTGGCCATGTCGCTTGCCGCGACCACCGCCGGCGCACAGCCCTTCACGCTGCGCGCCTTCGATGAATGGGTGGTCGCCTGCGACAATATCGGCCGTTGCTCGATGCTGAACATGGGGCCGGCGGCACAGGCGCGCGCGCTGGCCGCCCCTGCCACAAGCCCCGCGCGCATCTGCATCCACCAGTTACCGGCACCGCGCCGCGATCAGACGATCCACGTCACGACAGGCTCTCCTGGCCCATCCACCGGCGTGCATGCGCGCTATCTGCGCATCGCCGGTCCTGCGGACACATCGCCCGATATTCCCCTGCTTCGCCGCAGCGCGCGGGACTGGCAGGTGCCGCCCCGTTTCGTGCCGGAGATCATCTCCGCCTTGCTGGATGGCGGGCAGGCGCTGCTGCTGGCACCCGGCGGCCAGGTCATGGAACGCATCGCGATCGATGGCATCAACGACGCCATGGGCGTTGCTGGAGATTGGCAGCAACGACACAACATCGCGGCACTGGAGGGGGTGCTGGCCGCGCCGTTGCCCCCGCTGCCCGCTGGCCGCACGCCCTCTGCCCAGACCCTGGCTTTGGGTGCCGCGGCGTGTGGCGCCGCCGGCCCCGATGCCTGGACCGGCCATGGCCTGATCGGTGATCGGACGCGCCCGGACCGCATGCTGTGGACCATGCGCTGCGACATGCCGAACAGCGCTTATTTCGTCATCGAGAACCAGGACGGGTCCAGCGCGCCGGTGCCCTTCGCCGGCCGCGATCAGGCCGATGCGCAGGACGGCATGATCCCACACGCGGAATTCGAACCCGAGGTCGGGCTGCTGCGCGAGGCCTGGCATGCCACAACCCCGCCACCCAGCGGCGAAGCCTGCATGGTGCAGCGCCTGTGGGGCTGGACCGGCCGCAGTTTCGAACGCATCTGGGAACGCCGCTCGCTCTCCTGCATGGGCAGTGGCGCGGTGTGGCTCGCGGTGACCTATGCGCGCCCCTTCGCCATGCCGGCGCTGGGCTCCGTGCCGCCCGCGGCCAGCGCCTTCTCGACACCTTGCGGGGCATTGTCACCATGATGCGGCTATGGGTTCTGATCTTCGCCATGGCGCTGGCCTGCCTGTCGGCGGAGGCGCGCACACGCGACGAAGACGAGGCACCCTGGGTAGGCATCGTCGAACGGATCGAGAGCTGCCTCGCCGACCGGCAGCCGATCCTGATGCAGGGCCAGGCCTGCATCGGCATCCATTGGAACGCCTGCCTGCGCCACGCCGAGAACCAGACCACCCTAGGCATGGAGCGCTGCTACCTCGACGAATACCGCGCCTGGGATGCGCTGCTGAACCGCTATTGGCGGCAGCGCCCGGCCGGCGAGGCATTGCTGCAGGTGCAGCGCGCCTGGTTGACCTATCGCGACCGCAAATGCGCCTATTTCCGCGTGCATCACCATGGTGGTTCCATCGCGCGCTGGCTCGGCGCGCATTGCATGGCCGATACGACGGCGCGGCGCGCGATCGAGCTGCGATACCTGCGTGAAGCCGGGCCGCGTGGCGACGCCCCAGGCTGAACGCCGCGAAAACAAAGCCTACGGAGGCGTGGCTGGCAGAGGCGCGCGCGCAGCATCGAATGTCGCAAGGCTTGCCGGATGGGTTCGCTGGCCAGGCTGCCGGCATTCGCAGGCTCGACCCGCCATACCCGGGCAGGAGCGCCGCTGGGCCGCAATGCCATCGCCAGGCCGTTCGTTAATCAGGGAATTGCGATCGCTTCGCGGAAGCTTGGTGGGCGCTCACGGGCTCGAACCGTGGACCCGCTGATTAAGAGTCAGCTGCTCTACCGACTGAGCTAAGCGCCCGCGCGGCCGGTTTCTACACCAAGCGCCCGCGCTGTCCAGCCCCGCGACGCGTCATTCGCGCGTGGCACCCATCTCCGTATCGCGATGCACATGCACCGATATCAGCAGCCCGAAGCCCAGCATCACCGTCAGCATCGCCGACCCCCCATGGCTGATCAGCGGCAAGGGCACGCCGCCCACGGGAATGCTGCCCGTCACCATCGCGACATTGACGAAGATATACAGGAAGTAATTGGTCCCAAGCCCGATCGCCAGCAACCGCCCGAACTGGTGCTTGCTGCGAAACGCCGTCAGGAAACAGAAGGCCACCACGCCGAGCAACAGCGCCAATGTCACCAGCGCCCCCACCAGCCCGAATTCCTCGGCGATCAATGTGAAGATGAAATCGGTCTGTTTTTCCGGCAGGAAGTTCAGGTGCCCCTGCGTGCCCTGCAAAAAACCCTTGCCCCAGATGCCGCCCGAACCCAGCGCGATCTTGGACTGGATGATGTTGTAGCCCGCCCCCAGCGGATCGGCCTCGGGGTTCAGGAAGGTCAGGATGCGCTGGCGCTGATAGTCGCGCAGATTGTCATAGACGATGGGGGCTGCGATCGCCGCTGCTGCCGCCGCACCCGCGAATTTCCACCACCGCACGCCGGCCGACCAGAAGATCACCGCGCCCAGCACGCCGGTGATCAGCGCCGTGCCCAGATTGGGCTGCTTGAAGATCAGCGCGACCGGCAGCAGCACGGCAATCGCCGGCGGCACCAGGAAGAAGGGGTTGCCGATACGGTCCCAGCTGGCGCGCGAAAACCACGATGCCAGTGCCACCACCAGCATGATCTTCATCAACTCCGAGGGCTGCAATTGCATCGGCCCCAGGTCGATCCAGCGCTGCGCGCCGCCGCCCACGGTGCCGCGCACCTCCACCAGCACCAGCAGCCCGAGTGCCACCGCATAGCCAAGCCAGGCCAGCTTCTGGATGATGCGGATATCGACGAAGCCGATGCAGATCACCATCACCACGCAAAAGCCGAAGCGCAGCGCGTGCTTGGTCGCATACATGTCGGGGTTGCCCGAGCCCGCGGTCAGCAGCGCCACATACCCCACCGCCGCCACACCACACAGCAGCAGCAGAAACACCCAGGGGATGCGCCATAATTTCAGCAGCACGCCGCTGCCGCGATCGCCTGTCAGCAGCCGTTTTTCGAAGACCTGGGACATTATTTTGTGCCCTCAGGCGCCGGGCGCCGGCATGCGCCGGCTTGGCTTTCGGCGCGTTTCAACCGAACCAGGCGGATAGGGCTTATGGGCGCCGCCGGCCGCCATGCGGCCGGATGGATGGGGATGTGGCGCATCACGTCCGCCCCTCCGCCACGCGCGGCCCGGGCGGTATCGCGCGGAAGCGGTTGAAGGTGTCCACCAGCAGGTCGCGCGCCAATGGCGCCGCCGCCCCCGACCCGCTGGTGCCGTGCTCCACGATCACGCTGATCGCATAGAGCGGGTTGTCATGCGGCGCATAGGCCACGAACAGCGCGTGCGGCCGCCATTCGCGCGGCAAGGTGCGAACATTGAAACCGCGCTCCCGCTGTTCACGCGATACACGGCGCACCTGTGTGGTGCCGGTCTTGCCCGCCATCTGCCCGTATCCACCCGGCAGCCGGGACGCCAGCGCCGTGCCGCCGCCCTCATTGACCACGGACCACATGGAATCACGCATCAGCCGCATGTCGCGGTCAGGAATACCCAGCGACGGCCAGTCCTCAGGCCGCGACCCACGCACCGGCCGCCCGCCGATCGCGCGCGTCAGATGCGGCTGCACCGCGCGCCCCGTCGCCAGCCTGGCCGTCATGGTGCACAGCGACAGCGGCGTCAGCTGATAGAAACCCTGCCCGATGCCATGCACCACCGTATCGCCCAAGGCCCATGGGCGGCCCTGCTGCTCGCGCCATTCGCGCGTCGGCATCAGGCCGCGCCGGGTGCCGGGCAGTTCCACATCCAGGTCCACGCCCATGCCAAAGCGCCGGCCCATCGCCGCGATGCGGTTGATGCCCATCCGCCGCGCCATCTCATAGAAATATACATCGCAGCTGACCTTGATGGCAGTGCGCATATCAACGCCGCCATGGCCGCTGCGGTTGTGGCAATGGAAGCGGCTTTCCCCCAGGTCGTAATGTCCCGGGCAGACCACGCGTTCACCAATGGTGGTCACGCGCGCCTCCAGCGCTGCCAAGGCCACCACCATCTTGAAGGTGGACCCCGGCGCGTAAAGCCCATTGGTCGCCTTGTTGATCAGCGGTGTCGCGCGGTTCGACGTCCATTGCCGCCACTGCGCGCCCGAGACCCCGGAATTGAAGATATTGGGGTCGAAACTGGGCTGGCTGGCCATCGCCAGCAATTCCCCGTTCCGCGCATTCATGATGACGACCGAGGTGCCTTCCTCGATCTTGCCGCGCACGGTCTTCTGCAATTCGGTGTCGATGCTGATCTCGATATCGGGCCCCGGGATGCCCTCGCGCCGATCCAGCTCGCGGATCACGCGGCCGACCGCATTCACCTCCAGCTGCACCGCCCCCGCGCGGCCGCGCAGCACGGTTTCATGGTGGCGCTCGATGCCCGACCGCCCGACCCGCACGCCAGGCAGTGCCAGCACCGGATCGCCATCCATGTCGCGCTCCGCGGGCGGGGCAACATAGCCCACCATATGCGCCAGATGCTCGCGCTCGGGGTAGATGCGCGTGGTGCCGACATCGGTGATGATGCCGGGCAAATCAGGCGCATTGACCTCGATGCGCGCCATTTCCTCCCAGGTCAAAAATTCGCGCACGATGGTCGGCACGAAGCGCCGCCGGCGGCGGATTTCGCGGTCAACCCTTGCACGTTCCGCCTCCGTCAGCGGCACGATGCGATTGAAGGTCTCAAGAGTGGCGTTCACATCCGCGGCCTGTTCGGCGACCAGCAGCGCGCGCCAGTTCAGCCGGTTGCCCGCGACCACATGGCCGGTGCGGTCCAGGATGCGACCGCGCGGCGGGCTCAACAGCCGCGCCGAGAGCCGGTTTTCCTCGGCCAGCGTGGTGTAGCGCGCGCCCTCTTCGACCTGCAGCGTGTAGAGCCGGTAGCCGAGAAAACCGAAGGCCGCCGCCTGCACGCCGCCCAGCGCCAGCACGCGCCGCGTGAAGATGCCGCGCCGGCGTTCCTCCTCGATCTTCACGCCCCGCATGGTGAAGTTGGCGAGGCCCCCTTCGCGGCGCTTCCATGGCCAGCGCAGCTTCATCGGCCCACCATGCGGGGCCATTTTCCCCGCATGCCTCCGGCATGACGCATGGTGAAGTTGGCGAGGCCCCCTTCGCGGCGCTTCCATGGCCAGCGCAGCTTCATACCTCCGCCCTCTGCATCGCCGCATGCGCACGCGTGAACAGCCAGGCCAGCAGCGGATACACACCCGCGCACACCGCCGCCTGGTGCAGCCCCGGCGGCACTGGCGGCAGCGTCAGCCCCAGCAGCGCGGTGAACAGCCAGGTCAACAAGGCGGCCACGGCCGCGAAGACGCAGAAGGCCATCCACACCACCAGGAAGGATTGCCGCATCAGCACATCGCGAAAGCGCAGCGCCATGCCATGCGCCGCCAGCAGCACGATGATGCCCACACCCAGCGGCGTGATCGCCAGCAAATCATGCAGCAGGCCCAGGCCGAACACGGCCGGTGCCGGCATCGCGGCGGGGCGAAAAATGGTCCAGAAAAACACCGCCGGCAGGGCGGCCGCCATCAGCATGCCAGGCCCGCCCATCGGCACCACCGCCAGCACCAGCAGCAGCACTGTGACCAATGATGGAAAGGCCGCGCGAAACAACGCGTCGATCCGGCGCAGGAGGCCACCCTGCGGCTCGGTCCGGCCACGGATCGGGGGTTTCACCGCCGGCCCCGCGGCTCCGGCCGCGCGACGGCTTCGGGGGGCAAAATCCCGGACAGGCCGAAGTCAAACAGGCGCACGGCGTCCAGCCGGTCCAGCCGGGCGAACAACTCGATTTCCGGCGTGCCGCCTTCAGGCCAGCGCACCACGCCCACCGGCAAGCCCGCCGGGAAGGCATTGGCCTCAGCGCTGGTCACCACACGGTCGCCATCGCGCGGCACAGTGCCCTCGGGCCAGTGCTGCAGGCGCGGCCGCGCGGTGTTGTTGCCCACCATGATGGCCCGCGC
>JAAFHD010000201.1 GCA_013298245.1 Alphaproteobacteria bacterium | reverse complement strand
GCTGGAGCCGGACAAGCTGCCATTCGGGTCGGCCAAATAGGCCCCCACGATCAGGTCGGCGAAGCCATCGCCATTCACATCACCGGCCGAGGCCACGGAATAGCCGCTGCGGTCAAACACCGCCACGCCATCCAGCCGGAAGCCGGTGGTGCCGTTCAGGCTCGAGAGGTTGATCGGTGTGGTGAAGGACATGGCGCGCTCCGTGCATGGTTGTGCATTCGCCGCGGAGGGGTGCGCGGCGGGATGCTCAGCTTGTCGTGCAGGCCAGGATGGCCGTGGCCACCATGCTCACCACGGCGTGATGCGTCGTGGAAGGCGGATTCGGAGATAGGTCCAAATTTGGTGCGGATAGGTCCAAATTTGGTCACCCCCGATGCCCGCTCACCTCCGCCCCGATCCCCTTGGGCAGCCTGGCCAGAAACGGCGCCGCACTCGCCACCACACAGGCCGCGATGATGAAGGCGGCCGAGAAATCCAGCACCGACACCTCATGCCGCCCATGGAATGCCGCACTCGCCTCCAGCGCCACCGTCGCCAGCACCACGCCCAAGGCCGGGCTGATCTGCTGCGCCATGCCATAAAACCCGGTCGCCGCGGAAAACTTGGATTGCGGCAATTCCGCAAAGGCCAGCGTGTTCAGCGCGGTGAACTGCAAGGACCGAAACAGCCCACCCACCGCCAGCAACAGGAACATCGCCCATAACGGCCAGGCCACCGAAAACGCGGCACAGGCGCCCAGCGTCACCGCGGCCGCCAGCGTCCCCCACACCAGCGTGGTGCGAAACCCGAAAGCCCGCAGGATGGGCTGCGCCAAGGGCTTCATCGCCAAGGCCCCGATGGCGGTGGCAAAACTGACCAACCCGCTTTCGGTGGCGCCCCAGCCGAACCCCACCTGCAACAGCACCGGCACCAGAAAGGGGCTGGCCCCCGCCCCCACCCGGAACATCGTGCCGGCCACGGTCGCGGCATGGAAACTCGGCAGTTTCAGCAGCGCCAGATCCACCGCCGGGCGCTGGGCGCGCCTGCAATGCCGGATCGCCCAAACCCCCAGCAGCACCCCCAGCACCAGCCCCGCCTCGGCCCACCATTCGGGCAGCACGCCGCGGCCGATGGTCTCGATGCCGAACATGAACCCCGCCAGCGCGCCGCCCACCAGCAACAGGCCCTTCACATCCGGCGGGCCTGGGTCCTGTGCCACCACGCGCGGGATTTTCCACCACACCATCAACAGCCCCAGAATGCCGATGGGGATGTTGATCCAGAACACGTATCGCCAGCCCAGCAGATCAGTCAGCGCGCCGCCCAGCACGGGGCCGGAGATTGGCCCCAGCATGCCGGGCATGGTCAGCCAGGTCATGGCCTGCAGCATCTGGTCCTTGCGCAAGCCGCGCAGCAGCAGCAGCCGCCCCACCGGCACCATCATGGCCCCGCCAAACCCCTGCACGATGCGCGCCGCGACCAGCTCCGACAGCCCATTCGCGAACCCGCAGGCCGCCGATGCGCTGACGAAAATCATGATCGCCGCCATGAACACCCGCTTCGCCCCGAAGCGATCCGCCACCCAGCCGCTGAACGGGATGAACACCGTCAGCGCCACCAGATACGACGTGATGGCCACCCCCAGCCGCGCCGGTTCTATGCCCATGTCGCGCGCCATGGAGGGCAGCGCCGTGGTCACAGCGGCACTGTCCAGGTTCTGCATCAGCAGCGCGCTGGCCACGATGATGGCGATGGGGCGCGGGTCCTTGCCCGCCTGGTCTGACATATCGCAACGACGTTAAGCGCCCCGCCGCGATTGCGCCATCATCGCCCTGAAAAGACCTTGGCGGGGCCGCGCGGCGAACGCGGCACGGCGCAATAACAGCATGGCCAGGGCGGCATCCCGCCGCCACAGCCCCCCTTCCCCACGAGGTTCGCCATGAACCGCATGATCCGCATCGCCGCCGTCCTTGGTGGTCTCGCCTTGCTTCCCGCCTGCGTGCCGGCGGGCGGTGGCTACTATGGTGGCGGATATGGCTATTCCCGCCCGGTCTATACGCCGAGCTATGCCTATGCGCCGCGCCCGCATTGGGGTGGCGGTGGCTGGGGCGGCCATCGCGGCGGCTGGGGCGGCCATCATGGCGGTTGGCACCGGCCGGCCGCATTCCATGGCGGCGGCGGCGGTGGCGGCTGGCAGCGCCCGACCAGTTCGCCCGGCGAACGCGCGGCAGTCATCGCCCGCCTGGGTTTGAACCCCGCCCTCGCCCGCTGATGCTACTCGGCGGTGGCGCCGGAGGTCTCGACCAGCTGGCGCCACACGCTTTCCTCGCGGCGCCAGAATTCCAGGAACGCCGCGGGGCTGTCGTCCAGCACCGGCCGGAAGCCAAGCGGCGTCAACCGCGCGCCGAAATCCGCGCCGCGCACCACCTGCGCCAGCAGCGCATGCCAGCGGTCCAGGATGGGCGCCGGCGTGCCGCCAGGTGCGGTCACCGCATACCAGACCTGGGCGTTGATGCCCGAACCCGGCATCAGCGTGGCCATGCCGGGCACGGTTTCGATGCCGGGCACATAGGTCACGGGCTCCGCGCTGCCCACCGCCAGCGCGCGGAAGCGGCCTTCGCGGACATGGGGCATCAGGGCGGGCATCACGTCGAACATCATGTCGATATTGCCGGCCACCAGGTCCTGGATGGCAGGCCCGCCGCCGCGATACGGGACATGGGTGATGTCCACCTGCGCGGCGCGCTTGAGGGTCTCGATATACAGGTGGCTGGTGGTGCCGGTGCCGCTGCTGCCCATCGTCACGCGCCCGGGGTTGGCGCGGGCGAAGGCGATGAGTTCGGCGAATGTCCGCCACGGCCGCGCGGCGTTCACCACCAGCAGGATGCTGCCGGTGGAAACCCGGCTGATGGGTGCGAGGTCGCGCGTCGGCTCGATCGGCATGCGGTTGCCATAGAGCCACTTGTTGCCGGCCAAGGTGTTGGCCGCGGCCAGCATGATGGTGTGGCCGTCGCGGTCCGACTGGGCGACGTGCTGGGCACCGATATTGCCGCCCGCCCCGGCGCGGTTTTCCACCACCACTTGTTGGCCGAGCACAGGCGTCAGACGTTCGCCCAGCAGGCGCGCGGTGATATCCAGCGCACCACCCGGCGCGATGGGCACCACGATACGAACCGGGCGCGTCGGCGCCCAGCTTTGCGCCTGTGCGACGGCCGGCGCGGCAAGCGCGGCCAGCAGCAGGGAACGGCGATGTGGCATCTGGGCCTCCGGTGATGGGTTCCGCTGCATGCACGAAACCGGGTCGCTTGTCATTCGTGATGACGGGCAAGGCTTCATTCATCCTGGGGGTGCAGCATCGGAAAATCCGTGTCAGATATTGATCACAAATCGCGGCGCAGCCGCATGCAATGGGGGCCTTGGGCCTTGTCGAAACCAACCGGCGAACGTGACCGCGCCTGGACGCTGCTGTCGCATGACAGCCCGCGCATCACCGCGCCCGGCATGGGCCGGGTGATCGGGCGGCTGCGCGTGGCGGAAACACAGTTGCCGCTGGCCGCGCGCATCCGCCTCGGCTGGTTCCTGACCGAAGCCGGGGAAGGCGTGGCCGGCACCCGCATCGCCGAAGGCCGCATCGAAATGATCGCGACCGAACGCGCGGATGAATTCGCCTTCTCCATCGATGCGGCGGCGCTGGCGCTGCAGGCCGAGCGCCCCTTCGCCTCCCTCTGGCTCGACCTGGTGCGGGAGGGTGAATACTGGTTCCACGCCGTCGAAGGCGGCGGCGCGCTGCGCATTGATGTGCTGCTGCCCTCCCCGCTGTTGGGTTCGAGCTATGGCATGGCGTTGCTCCAGAAGGTGTTGGGGGCGGCCGGCCAGGACAGCCTGTTCCATGTGATCCGCCGCGCCGAGGCCAGCCACCAGATCGGCAGCACGCTGCGCCGGCATTTGCTGGATCTTGACCGGCTGCTGCCGGCATCCCGCCCGCCACGCGCGGCACTGCAAGCGCCGCCGCGCGAAGCCCAGGGCAGCCGCCTGCCCGCGCAGTTGACCGCGGCGCTGATGGCGCGCGAACCCTGGCCCGCCGGGGCCGACGCCGAGTATTTCCAACGCGGCCGCATCATCCACCAGCGCACCGGCCTGGCGATGACCCAGGCCATGCTGGACGCGCTGGCGCTGGTCGAACCCGCCAAGCTGGCCGGCGTGCTGGACAACCCCGACGCGCTGCGCCGCTGGTGGCTGTTCGAGGTGGTGCTGGCCCACCCCATGCCGATCGAGGCGCTGCCCCAGGAACATCGGCGCCATTGGCTGGCACCCTTCATCACCGATGCCATCGCCCCCGCCAACCGCTGGCTGGTCGAGGCGTGGGAGCATGACGCCGGCGCCGCCCCCGGCTACGGCCCGCTGCGCGACCCGGCCGAACGCCTGGCCTTTCAACTGCGCCACATCACCCGCATCTGGCAGGATCACCGCCTGGGCAGCCTGCTGGGCGAGGAGACCATCGGCTTCTGGTCCCAGCAATTACCGCTGGGCGGGCGCGCCGTGTCGCTGTTTGCGCTGGTCGCGGCGATGGCGCTGGACAGCCACGCCCCCCTGCCGGCCGTCGGCCAGGATGAGGCCGTGCTGGCCGCCGCCGAAGGCCTGGCCGAACGGCTGAGTGCCGCCTGCCCCGCCATCGCGCCACTGTTCGGCCGCGCCGTTCGCCCGGCGCGGGGACAGCGGGAACCGGCCTGCCTGCTGGGCTTGCGGGCTGACCCGGCCGCGGGTTTCGCGATGCGCATGGTCGGCGAGTCCTTGGGCCGACTTGGCATCGCCGCGCGTATCTTCGATGCGGCGGAACGCCGCCCGCTGGCCCTGGCGCAAGGCATGCTGCGCACGCCCGGCGAGCGTTTCGTGCCCGCCACCGGCCGCTGCCTGGAAACACCGACCAGCCTGTTCTTTGGCGAGGCCGGCGACGTGCTGGGCCCGTTGAAGGACCCGGCCCTGTCGGGGCTGACGGCGCGGCGGCGCATCGGCGCCTTCCGCTGGGCCTTCGCTGGCCTGCCGGTCGCGCAGATCGCGGGGGCCAAGGAAATGGACCTGGTGATGGTGCCATCCGAATTCACGCGCGAGGCCTTCAGCCGGGCCACCAATCGGCCGGTGCTGCTGGTGCCGCCAGCGCTGGAATTGCCCGACGATGCGCCCGACCCCTATGGCGCGCTGCTGGCCCAACGCGCCGAGGTCTTTGTCTTCCACAGCGCCTTCCGCCCCACGGCCGGGCTGCGCCAGGCCAACCCATCGGCGGTGATCGCCGCCTTCCAGCAGGCCTTCCCTGAGCGTCAAGATGTGGCGCTGGTGCTGCGCGCGCCGGAAGGCAACCCGGGCGATGCGGCCGATCCCTTCGGCGAATGGCCGATGATCCTGGAGGCCGCGGCGCAAGACCCGCGGATCCTGCTGGTCGAGGAAGCCTGCGATTGGGCGACCGCGCTGGGCTATGTGCGGCACGCGGATTGCGTGGTGTCCGCGCATCGCAGCGTGGGGTTCGGCATGCTGTGCGCACAGGCGCATGGCTATGGCGTGCCGCTGATCGCGACCGGGTATTCGGGCAACATGGAATATTGCGACGCGGAGAACACCTGGCTGGTGGAATACCGCCTGCGCGACATCCAGCGCAGCGAGCACCCACGCGATGTCGTCAGCCAATGGGCCGACGCAGAGGTGGACCACCTGGCCGCGCAGATGCAGGCCGTGCACCGCGAAGGCGCGACCGCGCAGGCGATGGCCGCGCGCGGGCGCGCCCGGGTGCTGGAGGCCTATGCACCGGCGCGGATGGATGCATTGCTGGAAGAAGCGCTGCGCTGAACAAGGGGGCAAACATGCCTGGACGTATCGATGGCCGCCTGGCCGAACTGGGTATCTCGCTGCCGGTGGCGCCGGCGCCGGTGGCGAATTACGTGCCATTCGTGGTGACCGGGACGCTGGTGGTGATTTCGGGGCAGATCCCGCTGCGGGATGGCAAGATCGCATACACCGGCAAGGTGGGTGCGGGGGTCAGCCCGGAAACCGGGACTGAGGCCGCGCGGCTGTGCATGGTCAACCTGCTGGCGCAGTTGAAGGCGGCCTGCGGGGGGGATCTGGACCGGGTTGTGCGGGTGGTGCGGCTGGGCGGGTTTATCGCCGCACCAGCGGAATTCACCGGGCACCCGGCAGTGATGAATGGGGCGTCGGACCTGGCGGTGGCGGTGTTCGGCGATGCCGGGCGGCATGCCAGGACCACGATCGGGGTGCCGAGCCTGCCGGGGGATGCCACGGTTGAGGTGGAGGGGATGTTTGAGATTTCCTTCCCCGTCGAGGTGGCGCCCGAGGCGCAGGGCTGAATGCGGCATCACGCCGCGCGCCAGCTTTTGGGCGTGGTGTCTGGCATGCGCCACTTCATGCGGTCCCAGCCGGGCAGGATGTCCCGCGCGTAGGGGATGGGGCCGTGGAAAGGCAGTGTGTATTCGGGGTCCGAGAAGGGTTTCAGGCGCTTGTAGCCGATGACGGTGTTGTGCAGGGCGATCACGAATTTCGCGACCACGCGGTGTTCTTCGCGGACCCAGCGGCGCAGGCTCCAGCGCGGTGGCGGGCGCAGGCCGAGGGCTTCGAGGGGTGAGGGGGGCGCGTTGGTGAGGTCGCCCTTGGCCATGAGGCGTTTGGTGCAGTCCAGGAAGCGCGGGATCCAGGCTTTTTCGGTGTAGATTCCCAGATCGGGGTCGGGGAGCCACCAGGAGGGGGCCGGCAGCGCGGAATCCATG
>JAAFHD010000200.1:2550-6780 GCA_013298245.1 Alphaproteobacteria bacterium | reverse complement strand
GACGGGCGAGACAATCGCATTGCTACGCTGGGCTACCACGCATGCAAGCCGCTTTCTCATTGCTAAAGCCTTGCGCTCACGCAGTCCGCAGGTTCTACGCCCGCGCGTTGTTGATCAGCGGCGGCAGCACATCTTCTGCCCCAACGGCGCCGCACATACCTCTCCCGATCCAGACGACGCCACCTTCGTCTGCGATGCCGGCGAGGGGGATGGTGCGAAGGGCTTTGTCATCCATTGCCGGCATGCCCATTGCACCGGCCGGGATCGGCTGGTGTTTCTGCAACAGATGCTGGAGCGGGGCTGGCTGCGGACCGCTGACCTGAATGACCGGGCTTTCCTGGTAAAGGGTGCGATCCGCCAGCTCGAGATCGGCTCTGACGCCGAAATTGCAGAGCGGGTCGCCCAGGAGCTCAGCGACAAATTTGGTTCCATCATCAACGATGAGGGGGAATTCTGGCGCTACAGTGGACAGCGCTGGATCGCCATCGACAAAGAAATCCTTTGGAAGTCGGTCTTCTCCTATGATGGCGCCACGTTCAAATACCCTGCCGGGGAGCCTGCCAACGTCAAGCTCAACAAGAGCCGAACTGAAAGCGTCCTGGCGTGTATGCAGCCACTGCTGCGCCAGCGCCGATTCTTTGCCAACGCCCCGCGCGGCATCAATTGCGCCAACGGCTTCATCACCTTCGGAGCAGACGGCGCACCCTCGATCTCTCCGCACAACCGCGATCATCGGCAGCGACACGTGTTGCCTGGCGATTGGCGCGCCCATCAGAGTGCCGAGATACGGCCAACCTCTCTGCTGCACCGCCTCCTCAACGGCTGCTTCAAGGATGAACCTGACCGCCAATCCAGGATCGACCTACTTGCCGAGATCGCAGGTGTCGCGGCGACGGGGATGGGAACGCGGCTCATCGAGCCCAAAGCCGTGGTTTGTGTTGGCAGGCAGGCGGAGAATGGAAAATCGCAGGTGCTCGCGATGTTCCGGTCGCTTTTGCCGAAGGATGCGGTCAGCGCCATCTCACCGGCGAAGTTCGAAGACCGAACCTTCGCTTGCCACCTCGCCGGGAAGTTGTTCAACGCGCCGGACGAACTTGCCGGGGCCGACGCCATCGCCTCGGAGACGTTCAAGCAGATCATCACGGGCGATCCTGTCATGGTGCGCGACGTCTATCGGAGCGCATTCGAGTTCGAACCGATGGCGCAGCATGTCTTCGCCACCAATCTCCTGCCTCCATTCAAGGGGGGCATGGATCGCGGGGTCCGGCGCCGCCTCATGGTGGTCACGTTCAATCGCGTCATACCGCGCGATGAGCGGCTAGACCGTATCGGTACCCGCATCGGCGAGGAGGAAGCTGACGAGCTACTGGCCTGGGCCGTCAGAGGCGCAAGCAGGGTTATCAAGAAAGGCAGCTTCACGATTCCACCCTCATCGGCCGAGGCGCTTCTGGACTGGATGTATTCTTCTGACTCGGTCCTAGCGTGGCTCGACAGCGATCACGTGGAGATCGCCAATCACGACCTCGCACTGAAAACGCCGGTCAGCTTGGCCCATTCCAAATTCGTTCGCTGGGCCACCGACCAGGGATTTGATCCAGGCAAGGTGCCGGCGGTCAATAATTTCTCTCAGCGGGTTGAGGCGGCCGGCAAGAACATAATCAAAAAGCGCGGCAGCGCCGGCAGTTTCTTTATCGGAATGGCGTGCATTGGCCCCGAACCCGATCCCCATAACGCATGTAGGCAGTGACGCATGTGTGCACCAGAGATGGCGCTATTGGTGGTCCAAATCATTGATTGTGTTGAGGTGCTGCATGGCGCCCCGGCATTATCTACATGCGCACACACGCGCACATGTAGGAGTTTTGATGCGCGACTACAGCACCTAAACACTTTCAACAGGTTAGAGGCTAAAGCCCTACATTTCTGTAGCACTGGTGCGTCACTCCCGCTTGGGCAACGCTCCGCCTCCGCCGCCGGAAAAGGTTCCTTCCCGGCCTACAAACCGTGCCGCGCCCGTCAAACGTGGAGCTCCCGCCCATGACCGGCCGCCCGCCCTACACGCCCACCGACGAACAGCGCCGAACTGTCCGCGCCCTCGCAGGCTTCGGCGTCCCGCACGACGACATCGCGCTGGTGGTGACGTGTAGCCCACCAACCCTGCGCAAATGGTTCCGCCACGAGCTGGACGTTGCCACGATCGAGGCGAACGCCCGTGTGGCGCAGATCCTGTTCCAGCAGGCCACCACGCCGGGGAACATCGCCGCCACGATCTTCTGGCTCAAGGCGCGCGCTGGTTGGCGCGAACGTCCACTGCCTGATGGCGCCGCAGATGCGGCAGCCAGCCAGCCGCTCGTCATCATCCGACGCATCGTCGATCCGGCCACCAATTCCACAACCGACTTGGTTTTTCGCCATCCCCCCTTGGAGGCTCCTCCCCATGACGATCCGTGACAGCACCGTGGCATCGCCCCCGTCGAGCGGTGGTGGCGCAATCTTTCCCCCCTACAAAGTGACGCCCATCGACGCGCTGATCCCCTACGCCCGCAACGCGCGCACTCATTCCGATGCACAGGTGGCCCAGATCGCCGCCTCCATTCGGGAATTCGGCTTCACCAACCCCATTCTGGTCGACGGCCAGCTGGGCGTTATTGCCGGCCATGGTCGCTTGCTGGCCGCCAGGGAACTTGGCATGACCGAGGTGCCGGTCATCGAGCTATCCCACCTGTCGCCCGCGCAGCGTCGCGCCTACGTCCTGGCCGATAACCGCCTGGCGCTGGCCGCCGGATGGGACACAGACCTGCTCAGGCTGGAACTGGGGGCCTTGCAGGCAGAAGGCTTCGACCTTGGCCTCACCGGTTTTGACCCCGGCGAGATCACGGGGTTTCTGGTCGAACCCTCCATCGGCCTGACCGATCCCGACGACATCCCACCGACGCCGGATGTGCCGACCACACGCCCCGGCGATGTCTGGCTGCTCGGTGCGCATCGACTGGTCTGCGGTGACAGCACCGACGCTGCCACGGTTGCCGCGGCGCTCGACGGCGTCAGGCCACACCTGATGGTTACCGACCCGCCCTATGGGGTGAACTACGATCCGGCCTGGCGCAATGAGACCCTTGCCGGCAGCCAGACCAGCCGCACCGGCAAGGTGCTGAATGACCATCGCGCGGATTGGCGTGAGGCCTGGGCGCTGTTCCCAGGTGACGTCGCCTACGTCTGGCATGGGGCACTGCATGCTACGACGGTGGCCGACAGCCTGTTCGCCTGCGGCTTTCAGGTGCGTGCGCAGATCATCTGGGCCAAGGAGCGGCTGGTGATGGGCCGCGGCCACTATCACTGGCAGCACGAGCCCTGCTGGTACGCGGTGCGCAATGGCGCGACCGGCCATTGGTCGGGCGACCGCAAGCAGACCACGCTGTGGACGATCAGTTCCCGCGCCCAGGACGCCGAGACGGTGCACGGCACCCAGAAGCCGGTGGAGTGCATGCGCCGGCCGATCGAGAACAACTCTTCGCCAGGCCAGGCGGTGTATGAGCCTTTCAGCGGCGCGGGCACCACCATCATCGCGGCGGAGACCTCGGGGCGGGCGTGCCACGCCGTTGAGCTGTCACCGGCCTATGTGGACGTGGCGGTGCTGCGGTGGCAGGCGTTTACGGGCCAGCAGGCGGTGCTGGAAGGCAGCAGTGGCACCTTTGCCAGCGTCACCGCGGGACGGGCCACAGAGCCGCCCACAGCCTCAACTGAGGCCCAGCCATGACCCAGGGCGTGCGCTTCGTTCCGACGGACGAGCAGCGCCGTACGGTCCGCGCCATGGCGGGCTACGGCATGCCGCAGATGGACATTGGCACCTTCCTCGACATCGACGCCAAGACGCTGCGCAAGCATTTCACGCGCGAGCTGGAGCTGGGCTCCATCGAGGCGACCACGAAGGTGGCGCAGTCGCTGTTTCGCATGGCCACCGAGGGCAAGCACGTGGCCGCGGCGATCTTCTGGATGAAGGCCAGGGCGGGATGGCGGGAGAAGCAGCTGATTCCGCCGGACGATGATGATGTGAACCCGGAGGAGCTCACTGACGAGGAGCTCAACCGCATCATCCGGCCGGACGAGCAGCGCAGCTGCAACCAGGCGAGAGGCAGGCCGTTTGATCGGCTTCCGGCGCGTCTGCGGCCGGTGCTGGAGAACGTTCAGCCTGAAGAGCTGCGCGACCTCATTGAGGAACTGCGGGCCAAG
>JAAFHD010000200.1:0-2540 GCA_013298245.1 Alphaproteobacteria bacterium | reverse complement strand
GTGATCTCCGGCAAGGTGACGGACGTGGAAACATGATGCCTGGGCTGCAAGGCCGGTGCAGAGGACATCACATCTGTTCAACACCGACCAACGGTCGTTGATCAGTGTTGAACAGGGTGTGGGTACGGGTCTTTAAAGCCGGCACAGCGATCGGGCGTTATCCCTGCTTGCGCAGCGACCGAACGAAGCGCGGCCCGGCCTCCGCGAAGCCGGTCGCGCGGCAAAACTGTTGCAGTGATTCCGCATCCAATGGCGTTGCGATCTCGAGCTCACCACAACCTGCAACACGAGCGGCCTGCGCTGCCGCCTTGATCAACAGCCGCCCGATCCCCTGGCGCCGATCGTCAACCCCGACAAGCAAGGTGTTGATCTGCGCGATGGGGCGCGATGCCCCCAGCGTTCGGTACGAGTGCAGGACAAGCAGACCGCTGGGCAGGCCCCATTGGATGGCAAGCAGCACTGTGCCGGACGCGTCGCGCACGGCCATCAGCCTCTCGGGCAGTTGCGACATCTCGGTGGGGTGCCCGGCACCGGCCAGCAGCGTCGCCAAGCCGGCGGCATCGGCGGCTGTGGCACCGCGAATTTCGAGGCCGTAGCGTGACGTCACCGCGATATCCCTCGTGATGCCTCCTGTGGAGGGGGCGGAGAGAGGGCGTACAGCCTCAATTGATACGCGCAAGTGCGCGGGCGACGGTTGTGTGCGTCCAGGCGCCGTTCCCGCGCGGCGTCGGCACGCCCCTCTGGTTCAGCGCCCGGGCCAGCGCTGCCTGGCCGCGCACGCCCTCGCTGCGAAGCTGTTCTATGTCCAGCGCCAATCGGTGCGCCGCTCTCTCCGCCGCTACGCCCCGCGCCAGGGAGGCCGCTGCGGCGTCCGGGCCTGTGGTGGGCCGGTGCCCCCTGTCACCACCCAGCACCGCCCCACGCGCCTTGGCCGCCGCCAGCGCTGCGCGCGTGCGCTCGGCGATCAGCTCCCGCTCCTTCTGCGCCATGGCTGCGTAGATCCGCAGCATCAGCTCATCAGCCCCCGGCATATCAGCGGCCCGGATCGAGACCCCGTCCTCCAGCAGCTGCGACAGCGTGTGGGCGCGCCGCGTGATGCGGTCGAGCCTGGCCGCGACCAAGGTGGCCCCCAGCCGCCGACAAGCCTCCAGCGCCGCCTGGAAGCCTAGCCGGTGGTCATCCTTGCCGGAGGCCACATCGGTGTATTCGCCGACGAGCACCCAGCCTTGGGCCGCGACATAGGCGCGAATGCTGGTCTGCTGCGCCTCGAGGCCCAAGCCGGACTGTCCCTGCTCGGCGGTGGATACGCGGGACAGGCCGACGGCCATCCGCGTTGTGGAATGCCAAGCGGACATGCTCAGGCCTCAAGGGCGTAGACGCTGTGCGAGCCGCGGGCGCCCTGCGCGCCGGGGCCGACCTGGCGGATGCGTTCCAGCACAGTCACGCTCAGCCCCTGGCGGCGCTTGAGCCCGGCCAGGAAGCCGCGGACGGTGTGCGACTGCCAGCCGGTGGCAGCCACGATTTGCACGATGGTGGCACCCTCCTCGCGGCGGAGCAGCGCCAGCACTGCCTCCTGCTTGGTGCCGGTGCGTGGCGCGCGCGGCGCCGATGGGTCCCGCGGCATGCGTCTGGGCTTGCTGGCCGTAGCGGCACGCAGTTGATCGACGGCGCGGCTGATCGGGTTGTCGGTGACATCCTGCGCCGGGCTGGCATCGCAGGCTGCCAGGAATGCTGTGGCGGCGTCGCGCAGGCTTGCCCGCTGGGCGCGCTTGGGCGCCGTGTGGGCGGGTTGCTGGCGCAGGGCGTTGTCGCACTGCGGCACCACCGCCTGCGCGTCCACGGGCGCGGTGCTGGCCGCTGGGGTGTTCTCTGCGCGATGGTGATGGCCCGCATACTTTGTGGCGGTTTTGTCGTTCGGGTCGATGCCGATGGCGCGCAGGCCCTCATCGGTGATGCGCGCCACGATCAAGGTGCCATCATCATCTTGGCGCCAGCCCAGCCCGACATGCTCGCGCGGCGCATTGATCTCGGTCAGCAGGTTGTTCTTGATCAGGCTGCGGAACACCGCATTGCGGGCTCCGGCCGGCAGGGCCTTTGGGGCGCGTGCCAGGCCCATCTCGTGCTGGGCGGCGGCGGTCAGGATCACGCGCTGGGTGTCGGATAGCTGAATCATTATGGTGGCCTCCAGTGTCGGGCGCCGACCATCGGCTCCCTACTGCCGGGAGCCCCGCCGGCTGCGCCGATCGGGGCTGCGTCTGGGTATGAGGTGCGCTACTCGGCGAATTCGCCGCGCTTGAAGTCGCAATCCGTCATGCTCGCGAGGCGGCTGTTCCAGTGTTACAGCGTCGCAGCCTTGCCCCAGCGGACGTGCCCGGGATCCGCGGCGAAGTGGTCCGCGCTCATCTGCTGAAGCTCGGCGACCATCACGTCGAAGCGTGCTTTCTGCTGCACGAAGGCTTCGAGGCTGCGTTCTTGGTTGCGGGCGGCGCGGGCCGTGCGGTCGGTCATGGTGGTCTCCGTCGTGGTGCAGGGCGTCATCT
>JAAFHD010000020.1:12668-18422 GCA_013298245.1 Alphaproteobacteria bacterium | reverse complement strand
AACGGCTGAAGACCGCGCTGGCCGATGCCGGTCATGGCCGCGCCTTCGTGCTGCAAGGTGGCGATTGCGCTGAAAGCTTCGGCGATTTCCGCGCCGATTCCATTCGCGACAGCTTCAAGGTGCTGTTGCAGATGGCAGTGGTGCTGACCTTCGGCGCGACGGTGCCGGTCGTGAAGCTGGGCCGCATGGCGGGGCAATTCGCCAAGCCCCGCAGCAGCGATACGGAAACCGTGGCCGGCGTCACCCTGCCCTCCTATCGCGGCGACATCATCAACGGGCCGGACTTCACGCCCGAGGCGCGCACGCCTGATCCGTCGCGGATGGAATTTGCTTACATGCAGTCGGCCGGCACGCTGAATCTGCTGCGCGCCTTCGCCACCGGCGGCTTCGCGGACCTGCACCAGGTGCATCGCTGGAACCTGGATTTCCTGAGCAAGTCCACGGTGTGGGACCGGTATGAAGGGCTGTCCGCGCGCATTGATGAAACGCTCGCCTTCATGGCCGCCTGTGGCATGAACAGCGAGAACGCGCCGCAAATCCGCGAGACCGCCTTCTACACCAGCCATGAATCGCTGCTGCTGCCGTATGAGGAAGCGCTGACGCGCATGAGCAGCACGCATAACCGGCATTACGCATGCAGCGCGCATTTCCTCTGGATCGGCGATCGCACGCGCCAGCCGGATGGCGCGCATGTGGAATTCCTGCGCGGTGTTGCGAACCCGATCGGCATGAAGGTTGGGCCGTCTACGGAAGCAGCCGAACTCGTCCGCATCTGCAAGCTGCTGAACCCCACGAACGAGATGGGGCGGCTGACGCTGATCTCGCGCATGGGTGCCGACAAGGTCACGGTGAAGCTGCCGCCGCTGCTGCGCGCGGTGCGCGATGCCGGCTGCAACGTGGTGTGGCTGTGCGACCCCATGCACGGCAACACCACCACCCAGGCCGGCTACAAGACACGCAGCTTCGACGCGATCCTGGCCGAAGTGCGCGGCTTCTTCGACTCGCATGCCGCCGAGGGCACCGTGGCCGGTGGCGTGCATGTGGAAATGACCGGCGCGGACGTCACCGAATGCACCGGTGGCGCATATCGCCTGACCGCCGCGAACCTGGCGGAAAACTACGCCACCACCTGTGACCCGCGCCTGAACGCCGCGCAGTCGCTCGAACTCGCTTTCCTGATCGCGGAGGAATTGAAGGCCCGTCGCGCCGCCACGCCGCGCCAGGTGCGCGCTGCGGAATGACCGCGGAATCCGACGCGGATATCGCCGCGCGCACCGACAGCTACTTCAACCGCACGCGCGCGATCGTCGAAAAATTCGGCGATGCGCGCGTGACATATGCGGTCTTCCTGCGCCGCCCCGTCATCAGCGCGCCGCGCATCGCGGTGGACTGGTTGCGCGCGGTGGCACAGCGGCGTGGCACCGCCTTCGACATCGCGCTGGAACACGCCGAAGGGGAATGGGTCGGTGCCGGTGATCCACTGCTGTATCTGACCGGCAGCTTCGCGCAGCTCGCGGACCTGGAAACGCTGTATCTGCAAAAGCTGGGGGCCGCCTGCGTGGCCGCGCACAACGCCTATCAGATGTGCCTGGAACTGCCGCAGGCGTCCTTCCTGGCGATGGATGCGCGGCACTGCGCGGGTGCTGAAATGCAGGACATGATGGCCTATGCCGCCAGTGTCGGCGGTCGCGCTGCGCAGAAGGAAGGTGCCACCGGCTTCGTCGGCAATGCCACGAACAGCACCGCCCATTGGTTCGGCGCCGAGGCCGGGCGCGGCACCATGCCGCATGCGCTGATCGGCTATGCCGGCACCACTGTGCGCGCGGCGGAAATGTTCCACGCGACCTTCCCCGACGAAGCGCTGACGGTGCTGGTGGACTATTTCGGACGCGAGGTGACGGACGCGCTGGAGGTTTGCGCGCGCTTCCCCGAACTAGCCGCCGCCGGCCGCATGGCGGTGCGCCTCGACACCCATGGGGGCCGCTTCCTGGAAGGGCTGGACCCGGCGGAATCCTATGCTGTGCTGGAACGCCATGCACCCGCCGCAGTGCGCCGCTATCGCAGCGAAACCGAGTTGCGCCACCTGGTCGGCACCGGCGTTTCCGCCGCCGCCGTGTGGCGCATGCGCGAGGCGCTGAACAATGCCGGCTACCCGCGCGTGCGCATCGTCGCGTCGTCCGGATTTGGTGTGGGCAAGTGCCGCGTCATGGCCGAAGCGCGCGCACCGATCGATGTGGTCGGCACCGGCAGCTTCCTGCCGGAGAGCTGGTCCGAAACCTACGCCACAGCCGATATCGTGTCCTATGACGGCGTGCCGCGCGTGAAGATCGGTCGCGAATTCCTGCTGCGCCATGTCGAGGCGCGCGGGCAGAAGGAGTAGGGGCTGAACGCATCAGGCTGATGCGTGAAACAGCCCCGCGATGCTCATCCCGGGCGGCCCACCAGGCCGTTCTCCAGCTTGTGTACCGCAGCATCCACGGCAGCCGTCAGCCCAGGTTCCGCGTAGTACACGCCGCGGATATGCAGATGCGCAGCAATCGCGCGCAGGAAGGCATCAGCCAGCGCTGCATCAGGCGCGGGTGCTGCCCAGAATTCATCGAAGCTGCCCGCATGCGCCAACCCCGGAATGCGATACAGCGCATCACCCAGCACATGCACGGGTGATCCCAGTTGCAGCGCGCGCACACCAACCGTGCTGTTGACCGTGATGCAGCCGCGCCCCGCGCGCAGCATCGCGTCCAGGTCGCCCGCGCCCAGATAGTGCACGCGTTCCGCAACACCATGCGCAGCCGCCACGCGCGCCACGCGCTTGCGCCAGTTGCGTAAGCCAGGGTCCAGCGGATGCACCTTCACCAGCAGATGCCCGTCGCGTGGTGCCGCGCGCGCGAAGCTGGCGACGGTCTCGCCGATCGGCTGGTCCATCCCCTGGTAGTGCGAATAGGCGCGGATGGAATAATCGGTCTCCATCTGCATCGCGAAGGTCCAATAGGGCGCGCCTTGCGGCAGTGCCGCCATGGTGGCTGCGGCACGCCGCACCTCCCGCCCACGCAGCAGCAATTGCACCCCGGTTCCGAGGTAGGCAGGCACCGGATGGTGCAGCAAAAAACTCTCGAAATGACGGAACGGCCAAGGTGCGAGATTGGCCAGGTGAAAGGCCATGTCCCAGATCGCCTGGCGGTTGAAGCTATCCGTGTAGAGGCGGCCGGCAACGGGCGGCAGGTCGCGCGCCATATCCAGAATGGTCGCGGGGTCGCGCGGGAAATGGCTTTCGCGGTTCAGCCCATCCTGTTCCAGGATGATCCAGTCAGGACGAATATAGCCGAAATCCGTCACCGTCACGAAAGCACCAGCGGCGTGCGCCGCGGTGATGGCGATGCGATGATGCGGGCGTTGTTCGCCCAATAGCACGACATCCGTGATGGCGTGTTCGGTCAGGAAACGCGCGATGAAATCCGGCCATTCATCCATCCTGCCGCGAAAATCCGTGGCCGGCCCGCGCCAGAACAGTCTGTCGCCCAGGCACACATTGATGCGGTGCGTCGCATGCCCGCGCGCGCGCAATCCCGCTGCGATGCGATGGAAGAAGGGCGAAATCGGCCCCTGCAGGAACAGAAAACTGCGCGGCATGCGGCGGCCCTACCACCCACCCGCGGGCGCCGCCAGCGCGGCGGGAATGTCGCGCAGCCGAACCAGCGGCACGCCCATGCGGCGCAACGCAGCGCGATCGGGGAATGGACAATAGGGCAGCACCGGCGCGGGCGCAGGTGTCGCGGGCAGCATGGTCAACGCGTCTTCCACCAACGGCAACGCGGCCAGGTGCAAGGCGGCGGCGGCGGCGGATGCGCTGCTGCCGCGCGGCAAGGGCAGCGCGCGCTGCGCCAGCACGGCACCTGTGTCGATGCGGGCATCCAGCGCGTGCACGGTGACACCGGTGGCGTTGTCCGCCAAGCCGTACAGCGCCGGAATCGGGCCGCGATGGCGGGGCAGCAGCCCAGGATGGACGTTGATGCCACCAAGCCGCGCACGGGCCAGCGTGTCTGGGCGAAAAATCTGATCGAAGTGGAAGGACAGGATGACATCCGCTTGCGCGGCATCCAGTGCGGCGGCGGTCTGCGCGCCATTCACATCGCGCACCCACTGCCATGGGATGGCGTGCGCACGCGCCAGATCCGAAAGCCGGTCCCGTCGGCGCAGCAGCCCCGTCAACGAGAAGTTCACCGCCAGATATGGCAGGAAGCCCAAGCCCGAACGCGCGACATGCCGCCGCATCTGCCCCCACATGCCGCCCATCGCGGGTCGGTGCGGATCGCTGATGCCGATGAAGACGATGCGCGACGGGTCGCGCGCAACGAAAGCCCGCACGGCCTCTGCCGCGGCCAGGCTTTCCAGCGTGAAAAGCGCTATGCGCACGCCGCTGTCAGCGCATCCAGCGTGGTGGCGATGTCGGCTTCCGTATGTTCGGACGACATGAAGAAACGCAGCCGCGCGCTGCCTTCCGGCACGATCGGATACAGGATGGGCTGCACATTCACGCCCGCATCCAGCAGCGTGGCGGAGACACGGCCAGCCTTGATGGAGCTGCCCAGAATGACCGGCACGATGCCCAGGCCCACGGAAGAACCCACATCAAACCCACGCGCCTTCGCGCCATCCAGGAAGGCGCGCGAATTGGCTTGCAGCTGCGCCACGCGGCCCGGTTCTTCCTGCATCACGCGCAGGCTGGCCAGCGCCGCCGCCGCCAGCGCCGGCGCCATGCCAACCGAATACACGAAGCCCGGCGCCGAGTGCTTCAGGATGTCGATCAGCAGCGCGCTGCCAGCGATATAGCCACCGCAACCAGACAGTGTCTTGGACAGTGTGCCCATCCAGATATCGACGCCCGCGGGGTCAACGCCCTGCTGTTCGAAGATGCCGCGGCCGGTCGCACCCAGCACGCCCAGCGAATGGGCTTCATCCACCATCAACCAGGCGTCGTTCTCGCGCGCGATGCGGATGAATTGCGCCAGGTCCGGCATGTCGCCGTCCATCGAATAATGGCCTTCGACATAGATCAGCGCGCGGGCGTGGCGCTTGCGGTTGGCAGCCAGTTCGCGTTCCGCCATGCGCCAGTCATTGTGCCCGAAGGCGATGCGCTTCGCACCCGACATGCGGATGCCCTCGGCACCCGAATTATGCGCGAAGCTGTCGGCGATGATGAGGTCCCTGGCACCCATCAAATGGCCGATCACGGTGACGTTGGTGGCATGCCCCGACACGAAACACAGTGCCGCTTCCTGCGCGTAGTTCGCGGCCAAGGCGGCTTCCAGTTCGCCATGGATGGGGCGCTCGCCGGATGCGATGCGCGATGCGCTGGCCGACACGCCATGGCGGTCGATCGCGGCCTTCGCCGCATGCGTCACGCGCGCATCGCCGTTCAGGCCGAGATAGTTATAGGAGGAGAAGTTGATCACCTCCCGGTTGCCGATGCGGCTATGCCCGCCGGCCACCGCCTCATGCGGGCGGAAGAAGGGGTTCGGAATCTGCATCTGCTCGGCGCCGGCGCGCACCAGCGCCATTTCGCGCGCGACCGGCAGGGTGGAGAAATCCCGCCCCGCCGTGGTTGCCGTGCGGGGCGTGTCCTTGCGGGTCAGGCGCGAGAGCAGTGCTGCGCGGGCTGCGGCGGTGAGGCCGATCGGCTTATGCATTCGCGCTGCCTAGCCGTTGCGGGCGCGCACCGCAACGCGCGCGTCATGATTCACCGCCACAACCCCATTT
>JAAFHD010000020.1:0-12658 GCA_013298245.1 Alphaproteobacteria bacterium | reverse complement strand
TCCCGCACGGTCACGCGCCCGGCATTCTGCCGCGCGTGATAGTTGGGGCGATACATGTCCTCCAGCGCCGCGCCGGGCAGGTCGTAGCTGCCGGGAATGGTCGCGCGCACACGCCAGGCCAGGCGGAAGCCAGGCTCGGCGCGGGTCAGGGACAGCACGGCGGCCAGTCGATCATCAAGCGCGGGCACGGCTTCCGGCTCGCTCAAGGCGCCAAGCCAGGGCATGCCGGCAACCTCGCCGGCCGGCAGCCGCGCCACCGCTTCCCAGCCGGCGGGCAGGCCCTGCTGCACCATCGCGTCATGGTCCTGCCCGCTTTCGGCACGGCCTTCCAACAGCATCACGAAGCTGGTGCCGGAGCGCAGCGTATCGAGGTTCAGCGCCGTGCCATCCATCGCGAAGAAGCGGCGCGCGATGCGCATCGCATCGCGCGAAGCAGGCGCGGCCTGGGCGGGAATGCCGGTGACCGACAGGCTCGCGTAGAGCGGCGCGCTGCCGGTGTTGCGGATGGTGGCACCCGCCGTCACCGCAGCCACCACCAGCGGTTCCGCCGCAACCGCCGCACCGTTCAGCGTGGCGCTGACGGCCGCGCCGCTGCGGCCCAGCGCATGCGCGGCCAGCAGCGCCCAGCCCTGTTCCTGCGTGTTCGCGCGCATGGGTGAGAGCTCCGGTCCCGGCAGGCGGCCGCGCAATTCGGCGGCGCGCGCGGGAAGGATTCCAGCCTCCGCGTGCAGTACTGCGACGGCCATCGCGTCACGCGCGGCGGTGCCGAAATCCTCCATCCAGAAGCGGCGCGCGGGTGCTGCGAAGGCCGCGGTGAAGGCGACCTCCGCGCGCGCCACATCGCCGCCGCGCGCGAAGGTGGCGCCCAGTTGCGCGCGCGCAAGCGGCGTCGGCAATTCGGCCAAGCGTTCCAGCAAGCGGCGCGCGGCGCCAAGCCGCACGCGGCCACCCAGCGCCAGTGCCTGCAAGCGCGCGGCCTGCGCGGCGAAGCCGGCGGGGCTGTCTTCGGCCGCGTCTTCCAACGCGTCTTCCAGGTATTGCAGCGCGGCGGTCAACGCAGCATCGGGCACGGCGGCGCCGGCCTGGCGCGCGCGGATCAGCGCTTCAGTGGCGAAGGCGGAAAGCCATTGCACCGCCGGCCCCTGCGCCGACCACAGCGCGAAACCGCCATCGAAGCGCTGGCGATTCAGCACGGAATTCACCGCCTGCTGCAGGCGCGCCGCACGGTCTTCCCCAGCCCAGGCCTGCACGCTGGAAAGGCCCAGCACGCGCGATGATGCCTGTTCCGTGCAGTCCAGCGGGAAGGCCTCCAGCGCACGCAGCATGCCGGGCACGTCATAGCGCACCACACCACCCAACCGCGCTGTTGCGCGCCAGCCCACCAGGAAGCGATCCGTCGGCAATGGCAGAGCGCGTTCCTGGCCAGGCGGGATTTCCACCATCGCCACTTCGGTGGTGATGGGGCGGGAGGAACGGATGGTGATCTCGCTCTCGCGCGCCACCGAAAAACCCTGCGGGCCGGTGGCCGTCAGGCGCAGCACGCCCTGCCCTGGTGCTGTGGCGCGCAGCGTGGTCGCACCCTGCATGCGCTGGCCGGTCGCCAGCGTGCCACCCACCTGCGCGGGGCCGGAAATCGCGAGCCCACCACTGGTCGCCAGCGTCGCATTCACGGCACCAGATGGCAGGTCCAGATTGTGCAGCACCACGGGCACGCGCGCTTCATCGCCAGGTGCCAGGAATCGCGGCAGCACGGCCTCTGCCACCACGGGGTCACGCACGGTCATCGCGCGTGATGCAGCGCCCACACGATTGCCCGCCCAGGCCACCGCCATCAGGCGCAACTCGCCTGCGAAATCCGGCACATCCAGCGGCACTTGCGCCAGGCCATCCGCACCCACCGCGACAACGCCAGAAAACAGCACGACATTGCGCTGCGGGATGTTGATGGCGCCAAGATCACCCAGTTCATCACCGCCTTGGCGCAGCGTTGCGGCCTCGCCTTCGGGTGGTGGAATCAATCGGCCGTAGTCGTCGCGGATATCAACGCCAAGCCGGCGCCGACCTGTGTAGTGCGCCAACGGATCGGGCGTGGCAAAGCGCGTCAATCGCAGGATGCCTTCATCCACCGCGGCGAGCGTCAGATGCGCCGACGCGCCGCCGGTGACGCGCACCGGCACCATGATGCGCTGACGCGGCAGGATCCGTTGTTCGCCCTCGATCGCGACGGTCAGCGCGCGCGATGCCGGGTCCAGCTGCAACCACGCAAGGCCCAACGCGCGTGCGGGCTGCCCCTGCGCCACCTGGCCGGGGCGGAACATCGTGACAGCGACATGCGCGCCGGCACCCCATGCGGCATCGACCGCGACCTGCACTTCGGCGCCACCCGCTGGGACCGCGATGTCCTGCACGGACACCAGCCGGTCCGTCAGCACCGCGATGCTGGCGATGCCGGCGAAGGGCGGTGTGATGCGGATGCGCGCGGTGTCACCGGGTGCGTACTGCGCGCGGTCGGCAGCGATATCGACCTTGTCAGGTGTCTCGACCGAATCGCTCACCGCCCAACCACTGCGGAAGCGCAGCGATGACATCGCCAGCCCGCTGGCCTCCTGCACTTCCAGGCGATACCGGCCAAAGGGCAGGCTGCGCGCGAGCTGCGCGGGCGCCGTGATGTTGGTCGTCAGCGCGCCGGCTTCGACCGGTTCGCTGCGCCAGGTGATGGCATAGCGCGGCAGGCCCTGGTTCAGCACGATGCGCCATTCGGGAATTTCGCGCACCAGGCGCCAGCGCAGCGGCACCGCTTCGGCAGCACCGGCGGCGGTGATGGCGATGATCTCGAAACCCGCTTCCTGGCCAGCATTGACCGCGCCATCCGCGAAGGCGGGACGGATGCCGATGAAGCGCGGCGCGTTGTGCACCTGCAGGGTGGTTTCCGCACGGCTCGCGCGGCCGCCGGGTTCTTCTACCGACAGCACAAGCCTAGCACTCATGGGGCGCGTGGTGTCGGGCAGGCGCGCGATGTTGACGGGCAGCGTGGCGCGGCCTTGCGCGTCGGTCGCGGGCATGTCGGCGCTGGCCATGGGCGGTTCGAAAATCTCGTCCACCACGCCGAATTCGAAGCGCGGCCATTGCGCATAGGGGCTGCGCGCGGCGCTGAAGGTGATTTCGGCGTTGCCGGTCAGCCCCTCGGCCGGCGCATCGTAGAGGAAGCGCGCGGTGACCGGGATATCGAGTTGCTGGCCGGCGCGCAGCGGCCCCGCATCACCCAGCGTGACTTCCATGCGCTCCGGCACGAAAGCATCGACGCGGAATTCCTGCGTGGCGATCGGCGGCCGCGCGGGGTCTGTGAAGGCCTCGATCTTCCACAGACCAGCTTGCGCGCCGCGCGGCAGCGGCACCGGCCATAGCATGGCAGCACCCGCTTCGCGCGCGGGCACCGCTTCGGCCGCGACCTGACCGTTAGGGCGGCGCAGGCGCAGGCGCAGCGGCAGGTCCAGCGGCGCGCCGGATGCATCGCGCAGCAACAGCCCGGCCTGCACGGTTTCGCCCGGCCGATAGATGCCACGGTCGAGCCAGATGAACGCATCCGCAGGCCCCGGATGCGCGCGACCCGATGCACCGCGATCGGACAGGTCGAAGGCCGCGGCGCCAAGATCAAGCGCCATGAAATCATCGGCCGTCGCGGCATGCAGCGCGACCGGCGCGACCGGCCCTTCACCGCGCAGCAAGGGTGCCGCGAAACGCGCGACGCCATCGGCATCGGTCGCCACTTCGCCCAACACTTCGTTGTTGCGCGCGATCAGCGAAACACGCACGCCCGCCATCACGCGCGCACTCGCAAGGCCACGCGCCTGCACGGCCAATCCCGCCGGGCTGCGCCAGGCTGTCATGCCGATATCGGTGACATAGACGGGCAGACCCGCGACGATTTCACGCGTTGCCGCGCCATCACCCGGGCGCACGACCAGCAGATACATCCCAGGGCCCGCGGCACGCAGCGCATCGGGCAGCGGCAGGGCGGTGCGCTGCGTCGCATTGGCGACCAGCGGCGGCAGTTCCGCACGACCTTCCCACAGCACGCGGCCATGCTGTTCGGCCAGCGCATCCACCTCGTAATCGTCCATTTCCACTTGCGGACCGCGGTCGCGCATCGCGGGCACCAGGCCGCGTTCAGGCACGCGCAGCAGCTGCACCCGCAGCGAGGAGACGTTGACCGTCGCGACACCGATGCGCGCCTGCTGCCCGCGCGGCAGAATGAAGCGCGCCTGGTCGAACATGATGCGCGGCGCGCGGTTGGGCATGGCGACCGGCACCGGCGTGTCACGCAGCAGGCGCAGATTGTCTTCGCCGGGCAGGCCGGCGCGCAGCAGCACGCGCGTGGTGCGGCCATAGGGCAGGCCGGCGACGCACAGGTCACGCCCTTGGCGCGTAACCGACAGGCCAGGGATGGCGGGTTCAGTGCGGACCCAATCGGCCGGCTGCCAATCGCCGCGCGTGGCGACGCTGAAGGTGAAGCCGATGCAGGCGCTGGGCTGCTCGGCCTCCGCATTGGTGGTGACGCGCGCGACAAGCAGGCCGGCGGCGCGGCGCGCATCGGCCAGCATGGTGCGGAAGCGTTGGTCCTGCGGCGCACGCGCGGTCACCGCTTCCAGCACGCGAATCTGTTGCGGCAGGCGGTCCAGGCGTTGCAGCGCCTGCGCCATCATCAGCAGCGACGGAATTTCTGGCGCGCCCGCCGGCACCGCCATGAAGTTCAACCAGGCGGCTTGCAGCGCGCGCGCGTTTTCCGGCGGTGTGCGCTGCAATTGCGCCCGACCAAGGCTCAAGAAGTTTTCGGGGCGCGGGTCGCCCAACGCGATGCGTTCTTCCCAAGCCGCGGCGGCGCCCGCCCAATTGTTGGCGCGTTCGGCCTGCGTCGCGCGCTGTTCGGCAGCGGCGCGTTGCTGCGGGGTGCCGCCGGCCGGAAAGCGACGCTGCAACTCACCCTGGTAGCGCGCCGCATCATCCGCGAGGCCTGGCAGCTCCGGCGCCTGCGCGAAGGCAGGCACGGCCAGCAGCAGCGCGAAGAGCGCGAGCAGGAAGCGACGCATGGGCATTCCTCAACCTTGATGGATGAAGTGTGGCACGAACCGGCGCGTGAATGGAACACAGCGCGCGCAGATGTCATGCGCGTGAAACCCAAGCAATAATTGACTTTCCGCCGTGCGACGAAGTGCAACGCGGTGTGAAATACACTGGCCATGGCGCCCGTGCGCGCCTTTGATGTCGGGATGCAAAAGATGATCCGCAGGTTCACGCTTGCCGCGTTCTTGACGCCCATGCTGGCGCTGGCCCAAGGCGGGCCACCCGGCGTGCCGGTCACCACCGATGCAGCGCGCAGCGGCAATGTGCCGATCGAGGTGCTGGCCAATGGCGTGGTGCAGAGCGAAAGCGTGGTCACCATCCGCACGCGCGTCGATGGCGCAATCACCGAAGTGCACGTGCGGGAAGGCGATGTGGTGCAGCGCGGCCAGGTGCTTTTCACGCTGGATGCGCGCCTGAACCAGGCGATCCTGGCACAACAGGAAGCGCAGCTGGCGCGTGACCGCGCGCAGGCCACGCGCACGCAGCTGGACGCTGACCGCTATCGCAGCCTGCGCGGCGAAAGCTTCGCCAGCCAGCAGCGCTTCGAACAAGCGGTCGCGGATGCCGCTGCATCCGCCGCCACCGTGCGCGCAACCGAAGCGCAAATCACACAGACGCGCCTCAACCTGGAATTCGCGCGCATCACCGCGGAGGCCGATGGCCGTCTGGGCGCACTGCCGCTGCGCGCGGGCAATGTGCTGCGCCTGGCGGAAAACACGCCGCTTGGCACCATCACCCAGACCGACCCCGTGCTGGTGCAGTTCAGCGTGCCGGAACGCTGGCTGCCCACGATCCGCGCGAACATGCAGGCGGCCACGCTGCCCGTGACGGTGCGCGCGGATGGCGACGTCGAAGGTGCGGTGCGCGGTGAACTCGTCTTCGTCGACAGCCAGGTGGATACCGCGACCGGCACCATCGGCCTGAAGGCACGATTCACCAATGCAGGGCAGCGGCTTTGGCCAGGTGCCTATGTGCGCGTGTCGCTGGTGGCGGGTGCTGACCAGGACGTGATGACGGTGGCCGCACCTGCCGTGCAGACCGGGCAGCAGGGCCGCTACATCTATGTGGCCGAGCAGGGTGTGGCGCGGCGGCGCGCGGTGGAACTGGTGCGTGTTTCCGGTGATCGCGCCGTGGTGCGCGGGCAGTTGCGTGATGGCGAACGCGTGATCGTCGATGGCGCGCAACGTGTCAGCGACGGCGCGCGCATCATGGATCGCAGCGCCGCACCCGCGCCGCGGGTTTCGGCGCTGGAGAACCGCTGAGATGAACATCTCCGAGCTGTGCATCCGCCGCCCCGTGATGACCTGGCTGCTGGCGATTGCGTGCGTGGTTGCGGGCAGTGTGGCGTATTTCCGCCTGCCGGTGGCGGCCGTGCCACGGGTGGATTTCCCGGTGATTTCGGTGTTTGCCACCTTCCCCGGTGCGAGCCCCGAAACCATGGCGACATCGGTGGCACTCCCGCTGGAGCGCGAGTTCAGCACCATCGCCGGGCTTGAGAGCATGAACAGCGTGTCCAGCCAGGACACCATGAGCCTGACGCTGCAATTCGCGCTGGGCCGCAACATCGACAGCGCGGCGCAGGATGTGCAGGCCGCACTCACGCGCGCGCAGCGCCGCCTGCCGATCGAGATGACCATCCCGCCCAGCTATCGCAAGCAGAACCCGGCCGATGCGCCGGTGCTGATCCTGACTTTGTCGGGTGGCGATGTGCCACTGTATCGCCTGCAGGATGTGGCCAGCACCATCATCGCGCCGGCGCTGTCGCGCGTGCTGGGTGTCGCGCAGGTGCAGACCTTCGGCGAGCAGCTTTATTCCGTGCGCGTGCGCCTGGACCCGGACCGCATCGCCGCCATGGGCCTGGCCTTCGACACGGTGGGCCAGGCGATCCAGCAGGCCAATTCCAACGCGCCTGTCGGGCTGCTCTCAGGGCAGCGGCAGCAGCTGACACTGCGCGCCAATGACCAACCGCAGAACGCGGCTGAGTTCGGCAGCGTGATCGTCGCGGGCCGTGCGAATGCGCCGGTGCGGCTGTCTGATATCGCGCGCGTGGATGATGGCGTGGCGAATGAACGCGTCGCCTCCTGGCGCGACGGGCAGCGCGCGTTGGTGCTGGCGGTCTATCGCCAGCCGGATGCGAATACGGTGGATGTGGTTGATGGCGTGCGCGCCAATTTGCCGGCCTTGCAGGCTGCGCTGCCGCCGGGTGCGTCGATCGGCGTGATGCTGGACCGCAGCCGGTCAATCCGCGACGCCGTGCATGACGTGCAGGAATCGCTGTTGATCGCGATCGGGCTCGTGATCCTGGTTTGCTTCGTGTTTCTGCGGCGCGTGTCGGCGACGATCATCCCCTCCATCGCGGTGCCGATCAGCCTCTGCATCACCTTCGGGCTGATGTATGTGCTGGGCTATGGCATCGACAACGTGACGCTGCTGGGGCTGACCATCGCTGTCGGCCTGGTGGTGGATGACGCGATCGTCGTGCTGGAAGCGATCATGCGCCATATCGAGGAAGGCATGGCGCCAATGGCAGCGGCCATTCGCGGCGCGCGCGAAGTGGGCTTCACGGTGCTGTCGATCACGCTGTCACTGATCGCGGTGTTCCTGCCGATTCTGCTGATGGGCGGCGTGGTGGGGCGCGTGTTCAACGCCTTCGCGGCCACCGTGTCGCTGGCCGTCATCGCATCCTGCGTCGTGTCGTTGACGCTGACGCCGCTGATGGCCAGCCGCATCAAGGCGCACAACAAGCCGGGCCTGGTGGACCGCACGCTGGAACGCGGTTTCGTCGCGGTGGAGCGCGCCTATGGCTGGATGCTGGATATCGCGCTGCGCTGGCGTTCCATCGTGTGGCTGGTGTTTTTTGCCTCGTTGGGCGCGGCCGGCTGGTTCGCGGTGACCATTCCCAAGGGCTTCTTCCCCATCGAAGACACTGGCCTGCTGACCATCAGCACTGAAGGTCCGCGCGGCGCTTCCATCACCGCCATGTCGGAGATGCAGAACCGTATCGCAGAGACGCTGCAACGTTCCCCGCATGTGCAGACGGTGGTGTCTTCGCTGGGCGCGGGTGGTGGTGCGTCATCGATCAACCAGGGGCGCATGTTCGTGGAATTGAAGCCGCGCGGGCAGCGGCCGGACATCCAGACCGTCGTGCAGGAATTGCGCCGCCAGACGAATGCGGTGCCGGGCATGCGCGCCTTCATCCAGCCGATCCAGAACATCAATCTCTCCGGGCGGCAGTCACGCACGCAATACATCTACACCGTGCAGGGGCTGCGGCTGGATGAGCTGTATGACTGGGCGCCGCGCCTGGAAGCGGCACTGTCGCGCTTGCCGGAATTGCAGGATGTGAACACCGATTTGCAACCGGATGCGCCGGTGGTGGTGGTGAATGTGGACCGCGACCGCGCAACGGCCGCGGGCGTGTCGATCGACCAGGTGCGGCAGGCGCTGTATTCGGCGTTTGGGGCGCGGCAGATCAGCACGATCTACGGCCAGGCGAATGCCTATCCGGTCATCTTGGAAACACTGCCGGAAGACCAGCGCGACGAAAGCGGGCTGGCCAAACTGTATCTGCGGTCCAACACCGGGCGGCTGGTGCCGCTGTCTGCGCTCGCGACCATCGAACGGCGTGTCGGGCCGTTGACGGTAGCGCACCAGGGGCAGTTGCCGGCGGTGACGGTGGGCTTCAACACCGCACCCGGCGTGGCGCTGGGCGATGCCACGCGCGCCATCCAGGCGCTGGAGCGCGAATTGGGGGTGCCGCCCACCATCGTGACCGGTTTCACCGGCTCCGCGCAGGTGTTCCAGCAAGCGCTGAGAGGCCAGGGCTGGCTGGTGCTGGCCGCCGTGCTGATCATGTATGTGGTGCTGGGCGTGCTGTATGAATCGCTGGTGCATCCACTGACGATTTTGTCGGGGCTGCCGGCGGCGGCGTTGGGTGCATTCGCGACGCTGTGGCTGTTCGGGCTGGACCTGTCGGTCATCGCGGTGATCGGTGTGCTGCTGTTGATCGGGTTGGTGAAGAAAAACGCGATCATGGTGGTGGATGTCGCGCTGCACCGACAACGCGCGGGCGAGGATCCGGTCAGTGCCGTGCGCCACGCCTGCATCCTGCGCTTCCGGCCAATCTTGATGACGACACTTGCGGCCGCCGCGGGCGCTGTGCCCATCGCGGCGGGCTGGGGGGCGGCGGCGGAATTGCGCCAGCCGCTGGGGCTTGCTGTGGTCGGCGGGCTTATGGTGTCGCAGGCTTTGACGCTGTTCGTCACACCCGTGCTGTATCTGGGTTTCGACAGCCTCGCGCGGCGGTTCAGCCGTGGGCGTGGGGCGGTGCACGTGGCGCCGGCTGAGTGAACGAACAGGACTTCATGGCCCGCGCCATCGTCCTTTCCCATGCCGGTGTGGCCGCCGGCGGCGGGCCATTCGGCGCGGTGGTGGTGAAGGACGGCGCCATCATCGGTGAGGGCCGCAACAACGTCGTGCCTGGCCGCGACCCGACGCAGCACGCCGAAATCGTCGCGATCCGCGATGCCTGCGCGCAGCTTTCCACGCACGACCTTTCCGGTGCGACCATCTACACCAGTTGCGAGCCTTGCCCGATGTGCCTGGCCGCCATCTGGTGGGCGCGCTGCGCGGAAGTGGTTTATGCGAATGACCGGGTGGATGCGGCGGCAATCGGCTTCGATGATGCCGCGATCTACGATGAAGTTGCGCGGCCGTTGGACCAGCGAGCGCTGCCGATCCGGCGGTTGATGGCAGCGGAAGCGCTGACCGCCTTCCAGGCCTGGACCGCGAAGGCCGATAAAACGCCTTACTAATGGTGGCGCCAGATCACCTCTTCCAAGGGTGGCTCGCGCGGGTCGGTTTCGATCCATTCGCCATTGCCCAGCGACCGCCCCGTGCAAGCCAGAATGAAGCCCCAGTGGGACACCACCACCGTCTCCGCCCAGTCATCGCGCGTGGCGATCTCGGCGCGGAAGGTGGCGGCGCGGTGCAGCACGCTGTGTTCGGGTTCGTCCGTGCTGGGCCACCAGACATCGTCGATATGGTCCAGCGCAACGTCAGGAAACTCGCGCGCCACCACACGCGCCGGCCGACCGACATCGCAGGTGAAGGCATAGCGTTCGCGCACCATTGGCGTGACATGCACGGGCAGCCCCAGCGCGCGCGCCAGCGGCAACGCGGTCTGCAACGCGCGCGTATAGGGGCTGGCCACCACGCGCCGCACCTGGCGCGCGCCCAGCGCCTCGGCCGCACGCGCCGCCTGTTCATGGCCTAGTTCCGTCAGGCGCGGGTCAATGATGCCTGGGTCCACCCGCGTGCGCGTGAAATGCAGGTTGAATTCGCTCTGCCCATGTCGCAGCAGGATCATGTCGTACACCCTTTGGCCATGATTCTGGCTTACCCATCACATTACGCCCCGTCCAGACATTGCGGTTTCGTGCCGGAGTTCCTATTTTGCACGGGCCAGGAGAACCATCGCCATGCAAGGCAGTTTCCCGATTGATCTGATTTTATTCGGCATGGTCGCCGCCTTCCTGGTGCTGCGCCTGCGCAGCGTGCTGGGCAAGCGCCAGGGCTATGAACGCCCGCCGGAAGCCGCACCCCGCCCGGTGCCCGCCGCCACCGCGCAGCCCGCCGCGCGCCCCACGCCTGTGTCGTCGCAACTGCCGGCTGCCGTCGCGCAGACCGTGAGCCGCATGCGCGGCGTGGACCCCAGCTTCGACGCCGGCCAATTCCTGAACGGCGCCGAGGGCGCCTTCCGCATGATCGTGCAGGCCTTCGCCGCCGGCGATCGCGGCACACTGCGCATGCTGCTGGCCGATGATGTCTATGGCGGCTTCGACGGCGCCATCACGCAGCGCGAAAACGCCGGCGAAAGCCAGCGCAGCGAAATCCGCGCGATGAACGATGTCGCCATTGATTCCGCCGAATTGCGCGGCACGGTCGCGGATGTGACGGTGCGCTTCGTGTCCGACCAGGTGAACATCACCACCGGCAGCAAGGGGGAGGTCGTGACGGGGTCCGATGCCATCACCGAACTCACCGACCTGTGGACCTTCCAGCGCGACCTGGGCCAGCAAGACCCGGCCTGGAAGCTGGTGGCGACGCGCAGCCTGTAGCCTGCTCTTCGCCGGCACGGCGGCGGCGCAATCGCCCGCCAGCCTGCCGGATTGGGCCGCGGAACCGCATGAAGCGGCGCGGCCTGCCCTGCTGCAAAGCTGCATCGCCATCGCTGCACTACCGCCGGAAGCACCGCTGGGCGGTGGGTCCGCCGCTGGGCAATGGGCCGCCTTCTGCGCGGCCTTGGCGACCGGCCCGGCCCGCACCGCCATCGAACGCCACCTGGTGGTCGAAGACCACGGCGAAGGCCGCCTGACCGGATACTTCGAGCCGGAACTTCGCGGCGCACCGCGCGCCACCCGGGCCTTCCCCACAGCACTTCACGCCCTGCCTCCCGAACCCGTCACCGCCTCCCGCGCGCAAATCGAAGACGGCGCACTCGCCAATCGCGGCCTGGAAATGGTCTTCGTGGATCGCGTCGACGCCTTCTTCCTGCACATCCAGGGCAGCGGCCGCATTGTGCTGGCCGATGGCCGCGTGCTGCGCCTGGGCTATGCCGGGCGCAATTCGCACGCCTATGTGCCCATCGGCCGCATCCTGATCGACCGCGGCATCATCGCGCGCGAAGCCATGTCCATGCAGGCCATCCGCGCCTGGCTGGCCAATGCGCCCGACCGCGAGGCGCGCGCCCTGCTGCGCGCCAACCCCTCCTATATCTTCTTCCGCCACTTGCCGCTGACACCGGACCAAGGCCCGATCGGCACACTCGGCGTGCCGCTGACACCGCGCCATTCCATCGCGGTCGACCGCACGCATGTGCCTTTGGGCGCGCCGGTTTTTGTCATGGGTGGCACCGGCCTGCCCCGCCTGATGGTCGCACAAGACACCGGCGGCGCCATTCGCGGCCGCGCACGCGGCGATGCCTTCTGGGGCTGGGGCGCGGCCGCTGGCGAAGCCGCCGGGCCACAGAACGAAACCATCCGCATGTGGGTGCTACGACCTGGCACGGCGGTTGCAACACCCCGCCCATGATCATCACCGACCCGCATCGCCTGTCCATCGCGCCCGCCCATGTGTGGCGCGACACGCCGATGCCCGATGGCGGCCCGCAGCTTGATGGCGATGCCTTCATGCCGATCATGGCCAACATCACCTTCGATGAATTCGTGCGCGGCCTGAACCCGCTGCACCATATTCCCATCGTCGGCACGATTTACCGGGCCGCCACCGGTGAAACGATTCCCGCCCCCATGCGCGTGCTGGGCGGCGCCATTTTCGGCGGCGTGCCGGGCATGATGATGAATGCCGCATCTGTCGCCATCGAGGCCTTCCAGCCGATGGAACGCCTGCGCCTGGCGATGAACGGCCAGCCCGACCCCTTCATGCGAACCGACGGCCCCAACACCCCGCTGGCCCGCACGCCGGCCGAAGCGCTCGCCGCCTATGCCCGCTGGACAGGCGTGCCCACACGCAATAG
>JAAFHD010000002.1:9122-29774 GCA_013298245.1 Alphaproteobacteria bacterium | reverse complement strand
CAGGTGAATGGCGAGGATGCGATCGTGCGCCATGTCTTCACCGGCCACACCACGGGCGGCGGGCGGGTCACGCCGGTGAATATCGGCATCCTGCAGGTGTGGAAGAAGCAGGGCGGCGCCTGGAAGCTCTATGCGCGGCAGGCCTTCGTGCGGCCTGCCGCGTAGTTTCCGGGTTCCGAGGGGCAAGCCCCTCGGCGGGTGGGTCCGGGAGGGCAGAGCCCTCCCGGGTTACTTACTCGGCAGCCTGAAGCGTAGCCGTCTCCGCATAGGCCTCAAGCGGCGCGCAGGTGCAGACCAGGTTGCGGTCGCCATGGACATTGTCCACGCGCTTCACCGGCGGCCAGTACTTGTTCATCCGCACATAGGGCAGCGGGAAGGCGGCCTGTTCGCGCGGGTAGGGGTGGGCCCACTCGCTCGCCATGACTTCCGCCATGGTGTGCGGCGCGTTCTTCAGCGGGTTGTCGGCGCGGTCCATCCGGCCTTGTTCGACGGCGCGGATTTCGGCGCGGATGCTGATCATCGCGTCGCAGAAGCGGTCGAGCTCGGACTTCGTCTCGCTCTCCGTCGGCTCCACCATGAGGGTGCCGGTGACGGGCCAGGACATGGTGGGGGCGTGGAAGCCGTAATCCTGCAGGCGCTTGGCGATATCCTCGACGAGGACGCCGCCATTCTGCTGGAAGCCGCGGCAATCCAGGATGCATTCATGCGCCACCATGCCCTGCCCACCGCGGTAGAGGATGGGGAAGTGGTCGGCCAGCCGCGCCGCCATATAGTTGGCGTTGAGGATCGCCACCTGCGTCGCGCGCGTCAGGCCCTCGCCGCCCATCATGCGGATATAGGCGTAGCTGATGGGCAGGATGGCGGCCGAGCCGAAGGGCGCGGAGGAGACCGGGCCGAAGCCTGTGGTTGGACCGGCCTCGGCCAGCATCGGGTGGTTGGGCAGGTGTGGTGCGAGGTGCGCCGCGACCCCGATCGGGCCCACGCCAGGCCCGCCGCCGCCATGCGGAATGCAGAAGGTCTTGTGCAGGTTCAGGTGGCAGACATCGGCGCCGATGAGGCCGGGCGCGGTCAGGCCCACCTGCGCGTTCATGTTGGCGCCGTCCATGTAGACTTGGCCGCCATGGGCGTGGATGGTCGCGCAGATATCCTGGATGGCCGCTTCGAACACGCCGTGTGTGCTGGGGTAGGTGACCATCAGCGCGGCCAGGTTGGCGCTGTGCTGTTCGGCCTTCGCGGTGAGGTCGGCGATGTCGATATTGCCGTCCTTGTCGCAGGCGCAGACCACCACTTTCATGCCGGCCATCACCGCGCTGGCGGGGTTGGTGCCATGTGCGGAGGAGGGGATCAGGCAGATGTCGCGGTGCCCTTCACCGCGCGCGCGGTGATAGGCGCGGATGGCGAGCAGGCCCGCATATTCGCCCTGGCTGCCGGCGTTCGGTTGCAGTGAGACTGCGGCGAAACCGGTGATGGTGGCGAGCCATGATTCCAGCCGCCGGATCATGGTGATGTAGCCCTGCGCCTGGTCGGCCGGCGCGAAGGGATGGATGTTGGCGAAGCCGGGGAAGGTGACCGGAATCATCTCCGCGGTGGCGTTCAATTTCATCGTGCAGGAACCGAGCGCGATCATGCTGCGGTTCAGCGCGACATCCTTGTCCTCCAGCCGCTTGATGTAGCGCAGCATGGCGTGTTCGGAGTGATGCGCGTGGAAGACTTCCGCGGTCAGGATCGGGCCTGCGCGATCGAGCGAGGAGGGGATGCCGCCTTGCGTTGCGCCCAGGCGCCCGCCGAGCACTTCGGCCAGCAAATCCAGTTCCTCGCGCGTGACGGTTTCGTCGAGTGCGACGCCCACCGCGCCGTCATCGACGCGGCGCAGGTTAAAGCCGAGCTTGCGCGCGGCATCGAGCACGGCTTCGGTCTTGGCGCCGGTCTCGAAGACCACGGTGTCGAAGAAGGCGGCGTGGCGGATGGGGAAGCGTGCGGCACCCGCCAGCAGGCGGGCCTGAAGTGCCACGCGGGTGGCGATGCGGCGCAGGCCCTCGGGGCCGTGCCACACGGCGTACATGCTGGCCATGACGGCGAGCAGAACCTGCGCGGTGCAGATGTTGGAGGTGGCCTTTTCGCGGCGGATATGCTGCTCGCGCGTTTGCAGTGCCAGGCGCATGGCGGGCGCGCCGGCGGCGTCGATGGAGACGCCGATCAGCCGGCCGGGAAGCAGCCTTTTATGCGCATCCTTCACCGCGATGAACGCGGCATGCGGGCCGCCATAACCCAGCGGCACGCCGAAGCGCTGCGAGGAGCCGATGACGATATCCGCGCCCATTTCACCAGGCGGCGTCAGCAGCACCAGCGACAGCGGATCGGCGGCCACAATGGCCAGGCCGCCGCCGGCATGCACGGCCGCGATATCCGCCGTCAGGTCGCGGATTTCGCCGGTGGTGCCGGGGTATTGCAGCAGCAGCGCGAAGGGTTTTTCGGCGGCGACCAGGGCCGCGATATCGGCCACCGGCGCGATGTGTACGGCGATGCCCAGCGGCTCCGCGCGCACGCGCACCACGGCGATGGTCTGCGGGTGGGTATCGGCCGCGATCACCATGGCGCGCGACTTGCCCTTCTGCGCGGCCATCGCCATCGCCATGGCCTCGGCGGCGGCGGTGCCTTCATCGAGCAGCGAGGCATTGGCCACCGGCAACCCGGTCAAGCTCGTCACCATGGTCTGGAAGTTGACCAGCGCTTCTTGCCGGCCTTGCGAAATCTCGGCCTGGTAGGGCGTATACGCCGTGTACCAGCCCGGGTTTTCCAGGATGTTGCGCAGGATCACGGGCGGCGTGTGCGTGCCGTGATAGCCCATGCCGATCAGGCTTTTCACCTGGATGTTCTGCGCCGCCAGCGCGCGCATTTCGGCCAGCACGCCGGCCTCGTTCACGGGCGGGGGCAGCACGGAAAGGTCAGCGCCCAGGATGCGCGCGGGCACCGTCTTGGCGGTCATGTCGGACAGAGATGTCGCGCCCACCACCTTCAACATGGCCTGAATATCCGCGTCGCTGGGCGCGATGTGGCGGCGGATGAATTCGCCCTGGTCTTCAAGGGCGGTGAGTGTGTCCAACATCACAGGCTCTCCACGAAGCGGGCATAGGCGTCGGCGTCCATCAGGTCGTCGGGCAGGGCGCCGTCCAACTCGATCTTGAAGAACCAGCCCTCGCCGGCGGGGTCCTGGTTGATGGTGGCGGGGTTGTCGACCAGGGCGGCGTTGCTCTCGACCACCTTGCCGGCGACGGGGGCGTAGACATCGGATGCGGCCTTCACGCTTTCCACCACGCTGCACGCCTCGCCCACGCTGACGACGCGGCCGGCTTCGGGCAGGTCCACGAAGACCACGTCACCCAGCGCGTTCTGCGCGTGGTCGGTGATGCCCACGGTGGCGATGCCGCCCTCGACCCGCACCCATTCATGATCCTTGGAGAATTTCAGCATTTTTGTGGGTGCCTTTCAGCGGGCATAGCGATGAGGGTGGAAAGGAAGCGGTGCGACGCTGGCCGCCAGGGCCTTGCCGCGCACCATGAGTTCAAGCGGCGTGCCGTCGGCGGCGTGCGGCCGCGCGACATAGCCCATGGCGACTGGGCCGTTGACCGAGGGGCCGAAACCGCCGGAGGTGATTTCGCCCACGGCCTCGCCGCCGGCATGCACCACCGTGTGCTGGCGCGCCGGCTGGCGGCCTTCGGGGCGGATGCCGACACGCAGGCGTTTCACGCCGTTGTCGAGTTCGTCACGGATGCGCGCGGCGCCGGGGAAGTTCCATTCCATGCGGCGGCGCTTGCCCATGGACCAGACCAGGTTGGCCTCGACCGGCGAGGTCGTTTCATCAATGTCGTTGCCATAGAGGCAAAGGCCCGCTTCCAGCCGCAGGCTGTCACGCGCGCCAAGCCCCGCAGGCAGCACGCCGGGCAGCGCCAGCAACCGGCGCGCCAGCGCCTCGGCCGCATCGGCGGGCACGGAGATTTCGACGCCATCTTCCCCGGTGTAGCCGGAGCGCGAGACCACCATCCCATCGCCCTGCCACACGCCCATGAAGGACAGCGCGTCGATGCCGGGGAACAACCCGGCAATGGCCGCAACCGCGCCCGGGCCTTGCAGCGCGATCAACGCGCGATCGGGCATGGCGCGCAGCCGCACGCCGGCGGGCAGTGCGGCTTCGATCAGCGGCAGGTCGATATGCTTGCGCGACGCGTTGACCACCAGGAACAGCCGGTCGCCGAGATTCGCGACCATGAAGTCGTCGATGATGCCGCCTTCCGCGTTCAGCAGCAGGCCGTAGCGCTGGCGGCCGGGCTTCAGGCCCTGCACATCGGCCGGCGTCAGGGTTTCCAGCGCGGCGGCCGCGCCCTCGCCCACCAATTCGGCCTGACCCATGTGGGAGACATCGAACAGCGCCGCCGCCGCGCGGCAATGTAGGTGCTCCGCCATGATGCCGGGCGCGTATTGCACGGGCATCGCATAACCCGCGAAGGGCACCATGCGGCCGCCCAATTCGCGGTGCAGCGACGCCAACGGTGTTTCAAGCAGTTCTTCGGCCACGCATCCCCCAGCCGCGGTTGCGGCCGTTTGAGTTCGTGACCCCCCTCTGTCCATGGACCTGAGAGATTCGGGTGGGAAACCCACCCTTTCGCCGTCGGTGCCAGGCCTTTCGGCCAGGACTTTCCAGAGTTCCCTATCCCACGCGGCCCTTTTGCCTGAGCGGTTCCGGGGGCCGGTTGCGCCTTCGGCGGGGGACAAGCCCCTCTCTCCCGCGCGGGATCAGCGGGTGGGTCTCGTTTACAGACAGAATCGGTGCGCTGCAACGCGTGATGCGCGAAAACCCAACCGGTCAGTCGGGTTTGCCCAGACCGTCAGCAGATCAGCGCGGCCCCCTGCGCCGGTTGGTGGCAAGTTCCTGTTCGTTCAGCAGGAAGCCCACCACCACCTCATAATCCGAAGCGCGGCGTGTGCTGCTCACTGGCAGCACCAGTTCCACTGGCTCCGACACGATATTGGCGCGGCCGGTGGACGGGAAGCTCACCACCTGCGTCACCACCTGGCGGCGCAGCACCTGGCCGCCGCGGTCGGTCACCGCGATCACCAGCGGGATTTGCGCCTGGCGCCCTTCGGCGGCCGGCCCGCGCTCCGCGTTGATGCCCACGCTGAACTGCACCGTCAGCGCACGACGGTCCCGGCTTTCGCCGCATTGGCCATTGGCGATGCCGCTGATCCGCGCATCCACCACCAGCGCCGTCAGGTCGCCCTGGCCGCCACGATAGCGCGTCAGGTCCACCGCATCCGGCAGCAGGCCAGGCGTGGGGCAGGCCAGCAGCGCGGCTGTCTGCTGGTTGCCACCGCCGCAACCACCCAGCGCCAGCACCGCCGCGAGAAGCCCGATTCCGATCCGCATTCCCGCCATCCTTTTCATGCCGCTGGCCACCTCTGGGCCAAGCGGTTATGACGCCCCATATGCCGCGATTGGCGCGATTTCGGAAGTGAGGCCCATGCTGGACACAGTCACCAAGCCGCAACTGCACATCCTGCTGGCAGGCCCGCGCGGCTTCTGCGCCGGCGTGGACCGCGCCATCAAGATCGTCGAGGAGGCGCTGAAGCGCTACGGCGCGCCGGTCTATGTGCGGCACGAGATCGTGCACAACCGCTTCGTGGTGGAAAGCCTGGAGAAGCTGGGCGCGGTGTTCGTGGAAGAGCTGGACGAGATTCCGGATGACGGCCAGCCGGTGGTGTTTTCCGCCCATGGCGTGCCCAAGGCGATTCCCGGTGAGGCCGAACGCCGCCAGATGTTCTACCTGGATGCGACCTGCCCGCTGGTCAGCAAGGTGCACCGGGAGGCCGAGCATCATCATGCGCGCGGCCGGCACATCTTCATGATCGGCCATGCCGGGCACCCGGAAGTGATTGGCACCATGGGCCAGCTGCCGGAGGGCAGCATCACGCTGATCGAAGACGAGAACGACGCGCGGACCGTGCTGCCGCCCGATGGCGCGTCGCTGGCCTTCATCACGCAGACAACGCTGTCGGTGGATGACACCGCCGAGGTGATCGGGATTTTGCAGGGGCGCTTCCCGGAGATTGCCTCGCCGGCCAAGGAAGATATTTGCTACGCGACGACGAACCGCCAGGCGGCGGTGAAGGCGATAGCACCCCGGGCGGATTTGATGATCGTGGTGGGTGCGCCGAATTCGTCGAACTCGCTGCGGTTGGTGGAGGTGGCGTCGCGCGCCGGCTGCCCGAAATCCATCATGGTGCAGCGCGGGCGGGACCTGGACCTTTCCATCCTGGAAGGCGTGCGCATCGTGGGCGTGACCGCGGGCGCGAGCGCGCCGGAAGTGTTGGTGGAAGAGGTGCTGGACCGGATGCGCGAACGCTATGCGCTGACCAGCGAGGAAGTGGTGGTGGCCGAGGAGCGCATCACCTTCAAGCTGCCGGCGGCGTTGAGCGTGCAGCCGGCGGCGTAAGCCGACGGAAGCTGCCTGCTGGGGTGCGTGCAGCCGGCGGCGTAGCCGCAGTTCACCCGCCCAACGGCAACCTTACCCTTGCCCGCAACCCACCCAGCGGGCTGGCCTCCAAGCTGATCTCCCCGCCATGGCCGCGCACCACATCGCGCGCGATCGCCAAGCCCAGCCCGGTGCCCGTCGCGCTGCCGGTGGAGAAGGGTTTGAACGCGTCCTCGCGGTCCGCTTCGGGGATGCCGGGGCCGTCGTCATCGACGGTGATATGCGCTTCCCGGGCTTCGGCGCGCAGCCCCAGTTCCACCTGTTTGCCATGCCGGCGCGCATTGTCCAGCAGGTTGCCGATGGCGCGGCGCATGGCGGTTTCACGCAGCGGCAGGCGCAGCGCATCGGGCAGGTTTTCCGCCACATCGCCACCGCTGCGCCGCGCGGCGGCGGCCAGTTCGCGCAGGATAGGCACCAGGTCCGTCTCACGCGGACGTTCCGTGCCCTCCCCGCGCGCGAAGGCCAGGTAGGTTTCGACCAGGCGCTCCATCTCCGCCGTGTCCTGTTCCAGGGCGGCGACGTCTTCGGCCACGTCAGGCGTGCGCGGCAGCATCGCGAGGCCCAGGCGCATGCGCGTGATGGGCGTTCGCAGATCATGGCTGATGCCGGCCAGCATCTCGGTGCGCTGGTCCAGGTGGCGGCGGATATTGTCCTGCATCTGGTTGAAGGCGATGGCGGCCTGGCGCACTTCGGCAGCGCCCTCGGGCTTGATCGCCACTGCGTCCCGCCCTTCGCCGAAGCCTTGCACCGCGCTGGAAAGCCGGCGGATGGCGCGCACCTGGATGCGCATGAACATCACCGCAACCGTGGTGAACAGGATGGCGAAACCCACCAGCCAGATCACGAAAACCACGAAGGTGGTGGTGAACAGGCGGCGGCGCGGTGCCTCGATGGAAAACACGCCGCGGTCGGTCTGCACGCGCATGACGATGTTGCTGGGGTCGCTGTTCCAATCGGCATCGAAGGGCAGTTGCACGATGCGCGTCAGCGCCGTGTGCAGGTCCTGTTCCAGCGGCAGGAAGGGCAGGCGCGCGGGGCGTTGCGGCACCTCGCCCAAGGTCGCGCCGGGTTCGAAGGCGATGGCAAAGCCCATGCGCCAGGCGGCCTCACGCCGGATGATGGCCTGGGTTTCTTCGGGCGTGTTGGACAGGACGTGGACGACCATGCCCACTTCGCCCGCCAGCGCATCGGTCAGTCGGCGGGAAATCACGCCCAGATGGCCATCGTAGAACGCAATCAGCGCGACGGCCTGCACGATCACCAGCGGCGCCAGCAGAATCAGCAGCAGGCGGCCCATCAGGCCGCGCGGCAGCCAGCGCTTCATCAGGTGCCGGGCCTTAGAACATAGCCCTTGTGGCGGATGGTGTGCAGGAAGCGCGGCTCGCGCGGGTCGGCTTCGATCTTGCGGCGCAGGCGGGTGACTTGCACGTCCACCGCGCGTTCGCCGGCATCGGGCGTGCCAAGGGCGTCCGCTATGTCTTCGCGCGACAAGACTTCGCCGGGGCGTTTGGCCAGCGCGGCCAGCAGCGCCGCTTCGCCACCGGTCAGGCGGATGCTGCCTTCGGGGCCGCGCAGCTCATTGCGGTCCGGGTCGAACCAGCGCGCGCCCAACTGGACCGGCCCGCCCGTGGGCGCCGCAACCGGCACCGCGGCGCGGCGCAGAATGGTGCGGATGCGGTGCGCCAATTCGCGCGGGTCGAAGGGTTTTTGCAGGTAGTCATCGGCGCCTGCTTCGAAGCCGGCCACACGGTCATCGGGGTCGCCGCGCGCGGTCAGCATCAGCACCGGCACTTCGTCGCGGCCGCGGCGCAGGCTGTCCACCAGTTCCAGGCCGGTTTCGCCCGGCATCATCACGTCCAGCACGATCAAATCGAACGCCAGGGATCGCAGCGCGGTGCGGGCCTCGGCGGCATCGCCCGCCACGCTGACCCGAAAACCCTGTTCGGTCAGGAAGCGTTGCAGCAGGCCGCGCAGCCGCGCGTCGTCATCCACCACCAGAAGATGCGCGTGGTCGGTCATGGGCGGCGGGCCTCCAGGCGGTCGATCTCTTCGCGCGCGGCCTCGCCCATCAGGCCGCGCATGACGCGGCGGAAGCCTTCGACGGCTTGCGGGCCGGCTTCGCGGTATGCGCGCATGATGACCTCCCGCTGCGAATCATACAGCTGGCGTTCCAGCGCGGCACCCTTTTCGGTCAGCGACAGCAGGCGCTGGCGCTTGTCCGACCGGCCGGCGGTTTGCGTCACGTAGTCATCGGCGATCATCGGTTGCAGCACGCGGCCCAGCGACTGCTTGGTGATGCCCAGGATGCCCAGCAGATCACCCACCGTGATGCCCGGGCGGCGGCCTACGAAATGCAGCACGCGGTGATGCGCGCGGCCCATGTCCAGTGTTTCCAGGATCTGGTCGGGTGGGGCGGTGAAGCCGCGATAGCCGAAGAACAGCAAGTCCTGCGCCAGGCGGATTTCCGCCTCTCGCAGAAACAGCAGGTCGCGCGTGCCGCGCGGCGCTTCGGGCATGGCTGCCATGCCGGGGGGTTTGGTCAGCATGATTGACATATCCAGGCGCGAAGTTCTAAAACACAAGGATTGGACGCAACATAATTGCGCGACACCTTCCTACGGAGACACGCCATGGCCCTGATCCCCTTCGACGATCGCGACGGTTTCATCTGGCTGGACGGCGCTTTGCGCCCATGGCGCGAGGCGAAGCTGCATGTGCTCTCCCATGCGCTGCATTATGCCAGCGCGGTGTTCGAAGGCGAACGGTGCTATTCGGGCAACATCTTCCGCCTGCGCGACCATACGCAACGCCTGATCGATTCGGGGCGCATCCTGGGCTTCGAAATTCCCTATTCGGCCGATGAAATCGACGCCGCCTGCATCGCGACCCTCGCGGCCAACAAATTCACCGAAGCTTATGTGCGCCCGATCGCCTGGCGCGGCCCGGAAGAAATGGGCGTGGGTGCCAAGGCCACCAAGATCCATGTGGCGATCGCGACCTGGGAATGGGGCGCCTATTTCGGCGTGGAGCAGCGCATGAAGGGCGTGCGCCTGGCGATGGCGAAGTGGCGCCGCCCCGCACCGGACACCGCACCCACGGCCAGCAAGGCGGCCGGCCTGTACATGATCGGCACGCTGTCCAAGCACGCCGCGATGGATGAAGGCTATGACGATGCCTTCATGCTGGACCACAAGGGCGACATCGCTGAAGCCACCGGCGCCAACGCCTTCTTCGTGATCGACGGCGTGATCCATACGCCCACACCCACCTGCTTCCTGGACGGCATCACGCGCCGTTCGGTGATGGCGCTGGCCAAGAAGCGCCAGATGCAGATGGTGGAACGCGTGATGCCGGCATCCGACCTGGCGCGCGCATCGGAAGTGTTCGTGGCCGGCACGGCTGCGGAAGTGACGCCGGTGGCCTGCATCGGTGACAACACCTACACCCCCGGCGACATCACGCGCACCTTGATGGAAGACTACAACGCGTTGGTGCGGAAGAACCCGGCGGAAGTGATGAAGCTGGTCGCGTAGACACCGGGCAATCCGGCGCGCATCACCGGGCGCCGCGTGACGCCCGCAAGTTCCGCCATTCCACCTGCGCGGGCGATGCGCCCATGGCGCGCATCGCAACGCTGACCGACGCATGCCCCGTGGCTTGGGCGGGCAAAGCCAGCACCAGTTCCAGTTCGCCGTGCTGAACATCACGCCAGCCGGTGCAGATGTCGCCGCAGGCCAGCATGGCCTGAACCGGCCCGCCGCTGACCACCAGAGAGGCATGCACCGCATCAAAGCCGGCCACCGGGACCGCCGGCAGGGTCAGTTCACCGCTGCCGCCTGGTTGCAGCAGCAATTGGCGGGGGCGGCCCCGCCAGATTGCGTCAGGCAGCGCGCAAGCGATGCCGTCAGGTGGCAAGCCCATCCCGACTTCGGTGCTGTCGTGCAAAGGTGCCACCTGGAAGCGCGGCGCACCGTGTGAGCGAAACAGGCGCAGGCTTGGCGCTGGGTCAGCGAAGACGAGTGACGCGCCGGGGGCTACATCGATGGTGACCTCGACCAAAGCCGTCTCGCCCCAGATCGGCGCCGGCATCGGCAGATCGAGCATCAACCACCCCGGCAGCAACGCGCTGCCCGGCACATGCCATGAAGCCGCCACCCGCGCACTCTCCGCGCCGATCAGCCGCACGCGCATGCTGGTGCCGATGCCACACAATGCCGCGCGGATGTTGATGCCGAGCGTGCAAGTTTGATCGAGCGGAACCGGCAATACGCGGGCAAGCCGGGTCCGACCCACCGGCAATTCGTGCATCGGCCCGAGGGTATCCGTGTGCAGCAAGGATGGCGCCGCGGGGGCCGTCTGGGCGGCACTGCGTTGCCAATGGGCGATTGCCAGCCGGGCGGCTTCATGTTCGGCGCGCAATGCCAGCACTTCACCACGCAGCGCGCCGTTGCGCGCAAGTGCCGCCTGCAGCTGCGCGGCCAGCAGCGCCGCGCAGGACGCGACGTCGCGCAGAACCAGGGGTGGTTCCGTGCCAGGCCAGAGCGACAGCCAGGCGGGATCGTCGGCTGCCAGCACACCCAGCACGCCCAGCGGCGCGGCATGCAGCGGCGAAGGCGCGCCAACCTCATTGCGGGCCAGAACCCAGGCCTGGCCCTCGCGCCGCATGCGCCACAACGGCAATGGCAACGCCGGCGCGGGCATGTCGCCATCCAGGATCAGGACGGCGGGCTCGGCCATCAAGGCGGCAATATCGGCGACCAGGATCATCGCTGCATCAACCCGTCCAACAGGGCCAGCATAGGCTGCATGGTGTCTTCCCAACGTGCTGACGACAGCCTCGATACCGCGTTTTGTGACAGGGCCGCGAGTGCAACCCGATCCTTGTCCAGACGCCGCAGCGCGTCGATGGCAAGCGCTTCGCACCTGGCATCATTGGGCAGCAGCAGCCCGTCCACACCATCGGACACCGCTTCAGCCACGGCGCCGACATCGGTCGCGAGCGGCACACAACCAAGGCGCTGGGCTTCCAGGATGGTCAGCGGCACGCCCTCGAAATGGCTGGGCAGCAGCATGACATCGGCCCAGGAATACAGCGCATCAAGCGCGTCAGGCGCTGTCATGATGGGCTCGATCGCGATGCCAAGATCAGGTGGCGCGCCGTCCAGCACCGGCTTGCCAACCACGCGCCAATCCACAAACCCACGCGTGTCGCGAATGATCGCCGATAGCCGTTCCAGGCCCTTCTGGGCATCGAGCCGGCCCAGAAACAGCGCGCGCAGCCTCCGATGCGCGTGGTCGCGCCGCGGCGGCGCGATGGTGGTGTCATAGCCGGGCGCGTTGCGCACCACGGTGATCTTTTCGCGCGGCCAGCCCTGCGCCGTGCACCAGCGCGCCAATGCGTCGGAAATCACGATCGCGCCGTCATAGGCATGTTCATACGCAAGGGCGCTATGCGCCTGGCCCACGGGCATGCCCCAGCCGTCGCGTTCCACGACATGCAGGCCAACCAGGCACCGCACGCCGCCGCGGCGCAAGCGCCCGACCAGCGAATGGCATGCCATGCTGTGCGTGTTCAGCACCACATCCATTCCGGCCAGCAGGCCGACCGCATCGGCGGCCGGGGTGTGATGCGAGAATGCGGAAACCTCCGCGCCGAAATATCTGCGCTGCGGGTCCGACCATGATTCATAGCCTGAATCGGGAAAGAAATTCACGCTGGCATAGGCCTCATGCAGGCCCGGCAAGGGCGTCATGTCCGGCCGTTCCGCTATCACCAAATGCGGCGTCCAACCGTGGCTGCGCAGCACATGCGCCTGCTGGAGCAACACGCGCTCCACACCGCCATGGGCGTGCAATGGCTGCACGATGGCGATGTTCCTGCCGCCTGGGCGCGCGGGCCGCATGATGCCGATTCCCGTGCGGGCCGCCACCTGCCGAATGACCGCATGCAGCGGCGTTCTCCATGGCCGGCGCCATGCCGCGGCAGGCGGCGCGGCCGGCAGCAATGCGACCTCGGCCGCCGCTTCCATCAGCGGTGAATCATCGGGGCGCGGCACCTGGCCGGTGCACGACACATCCAGCCGCATGGCCCGCGCATCATGGAGCAACGTGGCGATGCGCGCCGGATCATCCAACAGTGACGCGGTGGCGATGAACACGCCATGCGATGCATCCAGCGCGCCTTCAGCCAGGCGCATGCCCAGAACCGGCACCTCGGCGTGCAGCAGCAAAGCCACCACGGGCTGGTCCCGCAGCAGCATCGCGGCGCGCCAGAACACTGCGTGCAAAAGGCCGTGCGCGCTGAGCACATCCGCCACACCCGCCGCCAGAACCGCGACAATGCCCGGAACCGCGTGGTGGTCTGGCGTGGCCCGGGCCGCGGCCAGCAGCTGGCGGAATTCCTGGCGCGACACGCTGTCGCCAGCCGCCGGGTCCAGCGCGATGCGGACGTCGGTGGCGCCGGGTTGGATGATCGCGTGGCGCGGCAATTCCTCCGCTTCCAGGCGGAGAAGATTGTGTGGCTGCCACAGCGACGGATTGCGGCGGCGCATCTCTTCCTGCAGCACCGGGCGCAGGCGTTCACTGTCGGCCAGCATGGATTCGGCGCGACGGCGATACCGGAAGCCGGCCTGCGGGATGTGCCTGCCCTCAAAGCCGTGCCGCGCGGCGCGCAGCCAGAATTCAGCGTCCTCGAAGCCTTGGCGCATGGTGGTGTCGAAGCGCAGCCCGGCATCCAGCATGCGCCGCGAAATCAGGCTGCCCGCTTCGCAGAAATTGTCGTGCAGCAAGGGGGCCAACAGAAACGGCCCGCCGGTGTCCCAACGTGCCTCGGGGCCAAGATCATCGATATCGGGATAGGCCCAGCCCACGCGCGGAGAGCTTTCCAGCGCAACCAGCGCACGTTGCAGGAAATGCGGATGGATCCTGTTGTCGGCATCCAGCATGTACACCGCCCGTAGATCGGGAAAGGTGCAGAGCGCGTAGTCGATCCCGGCATTGCGGGCCGCCGACAACCCGCCATTGCGCTGGCGCATCACGTGAACACGGCCCGGGTGGAGCGCCGCGCATTCAAGCGCGGTCGTGCGCGTTTCGGGCATCGGGCAGCCATCATCGACGATGACGACCATGGTGCCGGGCAGGGTCTGCGCCATGGCCGATTGCACGGCTTCGGCCAGCAGCGCGGGCTGCGCGAAGGCGGGGATGACACATGCGATGGTCATGCGGCGCGCAATACCACCAGGCGCGCGGCGCCATGGGTGCGATCGGTCAGTGGTTCACCGAAGGCCAGGGTCTCATCGCGCGCAAGTTCAAGGCACAGCAACGCGCCTGGCGCAAACCAGCCAGCCATCGCCAGCGCCGGCAGCGCCATCTGCAACAGCCCGTTGCGGTACGGAGGATCAAGGAAGGCGATGCTGCATGGCGCCTGTGCCGGCGGCGGGCGGGTGGCATCGGCGGCCAGCACCGTGCAGCGCTGTTGTTCCCCGATGGTGGCCATGTTCGACCGGATTGCGGCGCGCGCGCCCGGCGCGGTTTCCATGAACACGGCATGGGCGGCGCCACGCGACAGCGCTTCAAGGCCCAGCGCGCCTGACCCCGCGAAGGCGTCCAGCACGCGCGCATCATGAAGCGCGCCACGGCCCGCCCATGCGGCATGCGACAGCACATCGAACAGCACCTGGCGCGCGCGCCCGGCGGTGGGGCGTGTTTCAAGGCCTGCGGGGGCAACCAGACCACGACCGCGGTGGATGCCGCCGATGATCTTCATCGCGGTTCTGTCGCGGTCACACCGAGTTGGTCGCGCAGCACCTTGGGATTGACCTCTTCGATCGCGCCACGCGGCAGGCGGCCCAGCTGGAACGGGCCATATGCCAGGCGCAGCAGGCGCGAAACCTCGAAGCCGAGATGCGTCAACACGCGCCTGATCTCGCGGTTCTTGCCCTCGTTCAGCGCGACGGTCAGCCAGGAATTATCGCCCTGCTTGGTATCCAGCACGGCTTCGATCGGGCCGTAGCGCACACCTTCAATCATGCTTCCCTGCGCCAGCCGCGCCAGCAGATCAGGATGCGGATGGCCGTTCACGCGCACACGATAGCGCCGCTGCCAGCCATTGGCGGGAAGTTCCAGCCGCCGCGCCAGTTCACCGTCATTGGTCAGCAACAGCAGGCCTTCGCTGTTCATGTCGAGCCGCCCGACCGAGACCACCCGCGGCATTTCCGGCGGCATCTTCTGGAACACGGTTGGCCGGCCTTGCGGGTCGCTGTGGGTTGTCACGATGCCGCGCGGCTTGTGGTATCGGAACAGGCGCGTGCGTTCGGCCGCGCCGACCGGCTTGCCATCGACGAACACGGCATCGCTGGATGACACGAAGGTCGCGGGATGATCCACGACGGTGCTGTTGATCCGCACGCGGCCTTCGAAGATCAACTGTTCAACCGCACGGCGCGATGCAACGCCCGCGCGGGCCAGCCATTTGGCAATCCGATCACCGCGCTCATCCATGGCGGGCGGCTTCCACGAATGCGCGCAGGATCGCGATGTCGTTTGGATCGATCTGGTATTCGGGGTGCCACTGCACGCCGAGCGCGAAGCGATATTGCGGGTGTTCGATGCCCTCGATCACGCCGTCGGGCGCGATGGCGTTGACGACCGCGCCGGGACCGGCCGTGGCCACCGCCTGGTGATGCGCCGAATTCACGCTCATGCGCGCAGCACCCACGATGCGCGCGAGCAGCGTGTTGGGAGTGATGCCGACATCATGCCCCGCTTCGGTGCGCGGATTGGGTTGTTCATGCGCCAAGGCGCCGGCCACGACATCGGGGATGTGCTGAACAAGCGTGCCGCCCATCGCCACCGCCAACAGCTGTTCGCCGCCACAAATGCCCAGCAGCGGCTTGTCGGCCCGCAGCGCGCCGCGGGTCACCGCGAGCTCGAAATCGGTGCGGCCGGGTTTCAGCACGACGGTCTCATGCTGGGTGCCGCCGCCGTAGAGTGCGGGGTCAACGTCAAAGGCGCCGCCGGTGACCAGGATGCCGTCGCACAGCGCCAGATATTCGGCGGCAAGAACGGGGTCATGCGGCAGACCCACCGGCAGCCCGCCCGCATCGGCGATCGCCGAGAAATAGTTTTCACGCAGCGCGTACCACGGCATTTTGGAATAGCCGCCTGGCTGCTCGGCATCGAGCGTCAGGCCGATCACTGGGCGTTTGGACATCCCGACTTGCTAGACCCGGTGCGGCCCGCACGGCAAGCTTGGTTCCATGCTGTCCGTGATGCGTCTCGCCCTTGAAGAAGCCATGCAAGCCGGCGCACGCGGCGAAATTCCGGTGGGCGCAGTGGTCACCGATGCCGCCGGCCGCGTGGTGGCGGCCGCGGGGAACGAGGTCGAACAACGCCAAGACCCGACCGCGCATGCTGAAATGCTCGTGCTGCGCATGGCCGCACAATCACTGGGGAACCGACGGCTTGAAGACTGCACGCTGACGGTCACGCTGGAGCCTTGCGCGATGTGCGCGCAGGCCGCGGCGCATGCGCGGATCGGGCGCATCGTGTTCGGCGCCTATGACCCGAAGTCAGGCGGTGTGGAGCACGGTGCGCGCATTTTCCGCCTGGCGCAGACACACCACAAGGCTGAGATCATCGGCGGCTTGAACGAACGCGAATGCGCCGACTTGCTGCAGGGGTTTTTCCTGGAACGCAGGTGAAACCGATCGATCAAAGCGCGTCCATCGCTGCCCCCACACCACCAGCGCGATGCGGCACATTGTTGATCTTCAGGGCCATTTCCACACTGGCCAGCGTGCCCAGGATCATCGGCTCATTCAGGTCACCCAGATGGCCGATGCGGAACACCTTGCCCGCCAGCTTGTTCAGCCCCGCACCCAGCGAGACATTGAACTGGTTGCGACACGTCGCGCGCACCGCATCCGCATTGTGGCCATCGGGCAGCATGATCGCGGTGACGCTGTCACTGGCGCGGTCCGCGTTCTGGCAGAACAGCTCCACGCCGCCACCATTGCCGGCCCAGTGATTGACCGCCGCCCGCACCGCACGCGCCAGGCGCGTGTGCCGTGCCCAGACGTTTTCCAGGCCTTCTTCCTCGATCAACCGCAGCGCTTCCTGCAGGCCGTAGAACAGCGTGGTGGGCACCGTGCCAATGAAGGATTTGTGCCGGCGCGTCAGCATTTCCGACCAGTCGAAATAATGGCGCGGCAGGGTGGCGTGTTTATGCGCTTCCATCGCCTTGGCACTGACACCGTTGAAGGAAAATCCGGTGGGCAGCATCAGGCCTTTCTGGCTGCCGCCGACCATCACATCGATGCCCCAGGCGTCCATCTCGAAGGGCAACGAACCCAGCGATGAAATCGTGTCCGCCAGCAGCAGCGCGGGGTGCGCGGCGGCATCCATCGCGGCGCGCACGGCGGGGATGGGCAGCATGGTGCCGGCCGCGGTTTCATTGTGCACGGCGCAGACGGCCTTGATGCGATGCGTGGTATCGGCGCGCAGCGCGGCTTCAACGGCGGCAATGTCCACGCCCCGGCGCCAATCGGCGGCAACGCTCTCGATGGTCAGCCCCAGCGCGCGGCCCATCTTCGCCCAGCTTTCGGAAAAATGCCCGGTCTCGATCACCAGCAGCACATCGCCCTTGCTGAACAGGTTCAGCATCGATGCTTCCCAGGCGCCATGCCCGGATGCGGTGTAGAAAAACACATCCGCCTTGGTGCGCAGCACGCGCTTCACGCCGGCCACGCATTGCTCATAGACGGCGAAAAACGCGTTGTCGTTGAAGTCGATGCTGGCGCGCGCGCAGGCATGCAGCACGCTGTCCGGGATATTGGTCGGGCCAGGGTTCGCGAAGAACATGCGGCCGCGCGGTTCAGGCATTGGTGTTTCCTTCCTTCGCGCCGCAGCTTGCCACAGCGGCGCTGGAAGGCCAGGGCCACAGAGACCGTTTGGTGTTGCTGGCGGTTGAGGATGCGCGAGGGATTTTTCGTCCCTGAAAGGCGCGGGACGCAGCCGATGCTGATTGCATCGGCAAGGCCTGCAACGAATCAGGGGCGAAAAAGACCCGCGCAGCCGACCCGCCAGCAGCGCCAAACGGTCTCTTACCCGTAGCTGCTGATCTCGATCAGGTTCCCATCCGGATCGCGGCAATAAACACTGTCGATCGGCCCCAGCGCGCCGGCCTTGCCGATCGGCCCGATCTCGATCGTGACACCGCAGTTTTCGAGATGCGCCGCGATCTGCTCAGCCGTGACCGTCACGATGAAGCACAAATCCTGGCTGCCCGGCGTGGTCACGCGCCCGCTCGGCCATTCGGTGATGGGGTGCGCGTGCGGGCGCAGGTTGATCTTCTGCCCGCCGAAGCGCAGCGCGGTGCGACCATCCTTGCCGAAGGTCTCGCGCTCCATGCCCAGCACGCGTTGGTACCAGGCCGCGCTGATCTCCACGTCCTTGCAGTTGATGACGATATGATCGAGCCGATCGACGGCAAATCGCATGTTCAGTCCCCCGGGCGGCGGCGCAGCTTTGCCGTGACTTCGATCTCTATGCGCATCGCATCCGTCTGCAAACCCGCATGGATCAACGTGGATGCCGGGCGCGCGCGGCCCAGATACTGCTTCACGACCGGCCAGCAGGGCTGCCAGTCCTCGCGCCGCGGCACGATGAACAGAACGCGCACCACATCATCCAGCGTGGCGTCTGCCTGGGCCAAGGCGGCGGCGATGTTGCGGAAGCACTGGTCGGCCTGCGCGACCACATCATCGGCGATGGTCATGGCGGCATAATCATAGCCGGTGGTGCCGGATACGAAGACGAATTCGCCATCCACCACGGCGCGGGAATAGCCGATCTGTTCCTCGAAGATGGAACCGGATGAAATCAGGCGGCGGGGCATCTGTCAGTCGCGCTTGCGGCGGAACGCGTCGAGGCTGACGACCTGCGGTTTCGGCGCTTCCTCGGCCACTGGCGCGGGCGGCGCTTCGGGTTCCGGCTCGGGTGCTGCCACCGCCGCTTGCATCTCCGGCTCGAAGCGCAGGCCGAAGCGCACATGCGGGTCGTGGAACGCGGTCAGCGCATCGAACGGCACGACCAGCTGTGCGGGAATGCCGCCGAAGCTGAGCCCCACGGAGAAAATCTGCCCCGCCCGATCCACCTTCAAATCCCAGAAGCGATGCTGCAGGACGATGGTGATTTCCTGCGGGTAGCGCGCGCGCAAATGCGCAGGCACGCTGACACCCGGATGATCGGTGCGGAAGCTGATGTAGAAATGGTGCTCGCCCGGCAGGCCTTCGCGCCCGGCATGTTCCAGCGCATCCGCGACGACCGCACGCAGCGCGTGCTCCGTCCAGCGTTCATAGGGCAACAGGGATTCCGGCGGCGTGTCGCTCATGACGGGCGCAATCTACGCAACCAGCCGCGCCGCCGATAGCCCCGCGATGCGGCCCAGCACCGCCGCCGTCAGCAGCCCATTGCCGGAAAGGTAGCCGCGCGCCTCCCGCCCCGAAACACCGCGCGCCGCACCGCCGGCGGCAAACAGATTGGGCAGCACGCCGCCGCCCGCGCGGCGCACACGCGCCGCATCATCAATGCACAGCCCGCCCTGGGTGTGGAACAGCGCGCCGGTCACGCGCACGGCGCGATAGGGCGGCGCCAGCGCCGCACCCCAGACGCGCCCGAACGGGCAGGACGCGTGCGCCACCGCCTGCGCCAGCGCCGCTTGCGGCAGGCCGGTCACATGCGCGAGATCGGCCAGCGTTTCCGCCCGCAACACCGCGCCCATGGCTTCGGCATTGCGGAAATCCTCGAACTGGCGTGCGACACCGGCGATGCGTTCGTCAAACACGTCCCACGCGATGCCGCCTGGCTGCGCCAGCACCGAAGCGGCCGCTTCCGAATAGCCCTGGGTCTCATTCCAGAAGCGTTCGCCGCGCGCATTCACCTGCACGCCGCCTTCCATGATGACCGCCCAGGACACCAGGATTCCCGCCGGATGCGCGACCGACCCATGGCCCTGATGGCCGGCCAGATCCGCGGTTTCGGCACCCAGCGCATCGCCCCACAACAGCGCATCGCCCTGGTTGCCGGTATGGCCGAAATAGATCGCGCTCGACAGTTCCGGGATGTGCCGCGCGACCAGCGCCGCATTGCCGCCATAGCCGCTGCACGCCAACACCAGCGCGTCGCAACCGACGTTTTCCTGCGTGCCATCGGGCCGCGTGTAGCCGACGCCATGCACGCGCCCATCGGCAGCGAAAAGCGTGGTCGCATGCGCTTCCGTCAGGATGGTGGTGCCCGCCGTTTCGGCGGCTGCGCGCAGCCGGTCCATCAACTCCGCGCCGGCGCGGCTGGGCAGGCCATGCATGCGCCGATGCGTGTGGCCCGGATAGTCGAAATCATCCACGACCGAGAACGGCAGGCCGTGCTGGTCCGCCAGCCATTCCAAGGTGGGCGCGGCCGCACGCGCCACCAGCGCCACCTGCGCGGGGTCCGCCTGGTCATGCGCCTTGCGCTGGATGTCGCTGGCGAAGACAGCCGCATCATCCGCGATGCCCGCCGCGCGCTGCCAGCGCGTGCCGGCCGCCGGGATCAACCCGGCCGACAGCGCGGTCGACCCACGCGGCAAGGCATCGCGTTCCAGCACCAGCGCATCCGGCCCGGCGGCCAGCGCGGCACACAGCCCCGCGGCACCCGCGCCGATGATCAGCACGGCGACCTCCGCATCAAACCGCGCCGGTGGAGGCAGGACCTGGCTCAGCTTTCGGACCGGATATTGCGGCTGCGGATCAGCGTGGACCACTTCTGCACTTCGCGGCGCACGAAGGCCTCTGCGTCGGCCACGTTGGTGCCTTCGAGCAGGAAGCCGGCCTCGGCGCCGCGCGTCTGCACATCGGCCTGATTCAGCGCCTGCACGGCCACGCGGTTCAGGCGCTGCACAACGGCGTCCGGCGTGCGCGCGGGCACCCACCAATTGACCCAGGAATAGGCCTCGAAGCCGGGTGTCACGGTTTCGGTCATCAGCGGCACATCGGCGATCGCGGGCACGCGGCGCGCGGTGGTGACCGCCAGCGCGCGCAGGCCACCCTGGCGGATCAGGCCGAGTGCTGCGGCCAGGTCGGCGAACATC
>JAAFHD010000002.1:0-9112 GCA_013298245.1 Alphaproteobacteria bacterium | reverse complement strand
TCCACCGTGCCGGCCATGATGTCGGCCAGCGCGGGTGCGGTGCCGCGATACGGCACCTGGCGCAGCGTGGCACCGCTGGCCTGCATGTAGAGCTCAGCCGCCATGTGGTGCGGCGTGCCGTTGCCGGCCGTTGCCATGGTGAAGCGGTCGGGGTTGGCGCGCACCAGCGCGTGCCATTCCTGCACGGTCCGCGCGGGGAAGCCTTCGCGCACGACCAGCGCCAAGGGCGTGGTGGCCAACCAGGAGACGGCGCGGAAATCCTCGACGCGGAATTGCGCCTGGTCGTTCATGAAGGGCTGCAACACATGCGAGATGACCGCCAGAAACACCGTCTGCCCATCGGGTGCGGCCTGGGCCGCCGCACGCGCGCCGATCACGCCGCCGGCGCCCGCGCGGTTTTCGATCACCATGGGTTGGCCCAGCACGCCCTGCACATGCGGCGCCATGGCGCGCGCCAGAATGTCCGGGCTGCCGCCGGGCGGGAAGCCGTTGATCAGACGCACGGGGCCGGCGGGCTGCCAGTCCTGCGCGGCGGCCGGCAGGGCGGCGAAAGCGGCGGGCGCTGCCAGCGCGAGACGACGGGTGAGAGCGGTCATGGACGGTCTCCGAAATATGGACGGGCTGACATGCTGCCGAAACGCGCGGCGCGCAAGGGTGATTTGCGCCCCCTCTCCCGCGCGCACGCGAACCCGCTTACGCTTCGCGCAGATGCGGGAAGGGTCGCCATGAAATTGTTCTATTCCCCCGGCGCGTGCAGCCTTGGCATTCATGTGGTGCTGGAGGAGATCGGCGCGCCCTTCACCACGCAGCGGATTTCCACGCGCGACGGTGCCAACCTGAAGCCGGAATACCTGGCGGTGAATCCGAAGGGCAAGGTGCCCGCGCTGGCGCTGGATGATGGCTCGGTCATCACGGAATATCCCGCCATCGCGATGTATCTGGCGCGTGCAAACCCAGGCGCCAAATTGCTGCCCGAAGGGCTGCGCGCGGAGATCGATTGCCTGTCCATCCTGGACTACATCGCCGGCACGGTTCACCCGATGGGCTTCACGCGGCAATTCCGCGCGGCACGCTTCGCGAAGGACGCGGCGGATGAAGCGCGCGTCATCGCCGATGGTCGTGCGGCGGCGGAATCCTATCTGGGCGTGCTGGCGGAAAACCTGCGCGGGCCTTGGGTTTTTGGCGCGCAATACACCGTGGCCGACAGCGCGCTGTTCTTCATCGAACAATGGTGCGACCGCGCCAAGATCATCCCACCACCGGCCATCCTCGCCCACCAACAGCGCATGCTGGCACGCCCCGCCGTGCAGCGCGCGCTCACAACCGAAAGCGCATGATCATGAACAAGCTGTTCTACGCCCCCGGCGCCTGCTCCATCGGCATCCATGTGCTGCTGGAGGAGATCGGCAAGCCCTATGAACCCGTGCTGCTGAACCTGCGCGAAGGCGCGCAGTTCAAGCCGGAATTCACCACCATCAACGCGAAATCCAAGGTGCCGACCTTGCAGCGCGAAGATGGCTCGGTGCTGACCGAATACCCCGCGATTGCCTTCTGGCTGGCCGCGACGAACCCCGAAGCGAAGCTGATGCCCGAAGGTGCGGGCGCCCAGGCGCGCGCGCTGGAACTGACAGATTTCGCGGTCTCCACCATGCACATGCAGGGCTTTTCGCGCATGTTCCGCCCGACCAATTTCTCGCCCACGGAAGCGGATGGCGATGCGGTGAAGGCGCGCGGCAAGGAGATCTTCCAGAAGGGGCTTTCCGTCATGGACAAGGCGCTGGACGGCCGCGAATACCTGGTCGGCAGCTATTCCTTCGCGGACAGCGCGCTGTTCTATGTGTCGTTCTGGTGGGCCGCACGCTTGCAGCAGGAATTGCCGGCCAACGTCGCCGCGCATTTCGCGCGCATGAACGCGCGGCCGGCCGTGCAACGCACCATGGCGGCCGAAGGCCTGGCGTGATGGCGCATACGCTCTGGACCAGCACCAATACCAGCGGAACGCTGGCCCATATGGCGGCGGCGCAATCGGGGCTGGACATCCAGCCCCGCTTCATCAGCCTGCGCGCGGGTGAGCACAAGCAGCCGAACTACCTGGCGATCAACCCGAAGGGCGAAGTGCCGACACTGCAACTGGACGACGGCACCGTCATCACCGAAATCCCCGCCATCATGACCTGGATGGCGGATATGGCGCCCGCTTCAGGCCTGTTGCCGGCGGCCCACCCGGCGCGGGCGCAGGCGCTGTCCTGGATCGCCTGGGCGCATTTCCGCATGGGGCGCGATTTTTCCATGGCGTTCCAGGCGAAGCGCATGGTCGATGGCGACGAAACCGCGGCCGATGTGCTGCGCGCGGCCACCGCCAAGCGCGCGGCGGCCGCGATGCAATACGTGGATCAGCACATCACCGACGACCACACGCTGCTGGGTGGCACCACGATCACCGCACCCGATATTTTCGTCGCGATGCTGTCGCGCTTCGCAGGCTTTCTGCGCATCGACACCAAGGCGATGCCGAAGCTGCGCGCACTGGCCGATAATGTTTTCGCCGCCCCGCGCATCAAGGCCGCGATCGAGTTGGAAGCAGCGCAAGGCTGATGCTGAACGCGATCCCCTTCTGGTTCCTGCGCCATGGCCAAACCGACTGGAATGCGCGTGGCCTGTCGCAAGGCATCACCGATATTCCGCTGAATGTGGAAGGCCGCGCGCAGGCCATGCGCGCCGCCGAGGCGTTCCGTGGCATTGCCATCACCACCATCATCGCATCGCCCCTGTCGCGCGCGCTGGATACGGCGCAGGCCGTGGGCGCCGCACTCGGCCTGCCGGTGCAGACCGATGACGACCTGATGGAAGTGCGCTTCGGCGAGCAGGAAGGCGAGCCGATGGGCGATTGGTACGACGACTGGATCGCCGATCGCTACACGCCCGAGGGTGCCGAATCCTTCCAGCAATTGCGCGCCCGCGCGGTGGCCGCGATCAACCGCGCCACCGCCCTGGCCGGCCCCGTGCTGGTGGTCGCACACGGCGCCTTCTGGCGCGCCTTCCGCTATGAGGCAGGGCTGGTCGCGAATATCCGCACGCCCAACGCGCTGCCGCTGCGGGTTGAACCGCCGGATGGCATGGGCGGTGGCTGGCGCGTCACCGCGCTCGGCGCCACCGAACCGCACTGACCACGGCGCCCGCCGCCATGGATGAAGCAAGCCTAGCCCGCACCATCCAGGCGCTGCGGCGTGAACCGCTCTTGGCGCGCTGGCGCCGGGCCTTGGCGCGCATCCTGCCCGGCGAAGTGCTGCGCGGGCTGGAATTGTATGATTGGTCGGTGCCGCGGCTGTTGGGGCTGTGGCTGGCGCGCAAGCCATGGCAGCGCGCGAACAACGCGCTGCGCCGCCAGGCGGATGCCATGCGCCAGGCTGATCGGCATGAGGAAGCGATCGCGCTCTATCGCCAATACCTGCAGGCGCGCCCCGACCACGCGCTGACCTGGTGCCTGTATGGCCATTCGCTGCGTGCCTCCAAGCAAGCAGAGGCCGCCACCGAAGCCTATCGCGAAGCCGCGCGGCGCGCCCCGCGCGACCCCTTCATCCTGTCCACCATCGCGCGCTTCGAATACGACATGGGCGAGGAACAGCGCGCCGCCACCCTGCTGGTGCAAGCGCTGCAAGCCGGTGGCGGGCACCGCACGCTGAACACGCTGACCATGCTGCGCACGCCAGGTGCGGCGCCGGCCGATGACTGCGGCGATGGCACGGCACCGCTCTGGATCGACGTGACGGATGCGCTGACCTTCCTGATGCACAGCCGCGCGGTCAGCGGCATCCAGCGCGTCATCGCGGAACTGATGCAGCATGCGCTGGCGCACCCGGGTGCCGCGCAATGCGTCATCACGCGGCCATGGGATGCGCGGGTGTGGTCGCTGTCGCGCGGCACGCAGGCGGAATTCCTGGCACTGGCACGCGCGGGTGAAGGCGGCAGCGGGCGCGCGGCTTCCATCATCGGGCAGCTCTATCACAGCGCGCGGCCGATGCCGCTGCGGCAGGGTGCGCGGCTGTTCCGCCCGGGCGGCTTCTGGACTGGCGGCGGCAACCCGCCGCTGCACGCAGCATTGCGCGAAGCGGGCATGGTGAATATCGGCCTGATCTACGACATCATCCCGCTGACGCACCCACAATTCTGCGTGCCCGACCTGGTGCGCGACATGGCGGTGACGGTGCTGGAGGAAATCGCGTCCACCGACCTGATGCTGGCGATCAGCGAACACAGCGCGCGCGAATTGCGCGGCCATGCGCGCACCGCTGGCATCGCGCCGCCGCCCGTGATTGCGGTGCCGTTGGCGCGCGAGCGCATCGCCGCCGACCCAACGCGCAGCACCATCCTGGAAGAACTGCGCGGGCAGCCTTTCGTGCTGTGCGCGGGCACGGTGGAATCGCGCAAGAACCAGGCCCTGCTGATCCGCGTCTGGGAGCAATTGCTGGCAGAAGGTGTTGCGATGCCGACGCTGGTGCTGGCCGGCAAGCAGGGTTGGCGCAATGTCGAATACAATGCGGCACTGGCGGAATCGCCTTCCGCGCGCGCGCATCTGGTGCGGCTGGAAAGCCTGTCGGATGCGGATATGGCGGCACTGTATGGCGCTTGCCTGTTCAGCGCCTTCCCAAGCTACGCCGAAGGCTGGGGCCTGCCGATCGGCGAGGCCTTGGCGCATGGCAAAATCTGCATCGCATCCGGCCTGTGTTCGATGCCCGAAGCCGGCGGCGATTTCGCGCAATACATCGACCCCGATGACGTGCTCGCGGCCGCTGCGCTGCTCCGCCGCCTGCTGACCGATGACGCGCTGCGCGCGCGCCTGGAAGCGCGCATCGCAAGCGGCTTCGCGCCACGCGGCTGGCATGATGCGGCCGGCGAGATGATAGCGCTGTCCAGCGCCGCGCAAGCGCGCGCGCCACGCGGCTTCATTGGGCCTGTGCTGCACACAGGCACGGATTGGCAGCCACTGCCGACCAACATGCTGCTCGACAGTGATGGCCAGGCGCTGCGGCTGATGCTGGGCATGGGTTGGGCCAGGCCATCGCGGCTGGGCGCGCGGCCGGCCGGCGCGGAAGCAGCGCTGCGCTTCCAGACGGAGGTGCCCGGTCATCTGCGGCTGCACTTCGCCGCCGGCGCTGCGGGCCATGCCAGCCTGGCCGGGCAGCAGCTTGCCCTGCCAGCCGATGGAACGGCTGAGATCACGCTCGCGCTGCCGCAGGGCGCGCATGCGCCTGTGGTCACGTTGGACGCCGACATCCACCTGACCAGGCTGCGCTTCGATGGCGATTGACGTGCCGCGCATCCTGCGTCGCGTGCTGGCGCGCAAGCCATGGTTATGGCGCAGCGCGCGGCTCTACGCTGCGGCAGACGCGCAGCGGCGCGGCCGCCAGTTCGGGGAGGCAGCGGCGCGCTACGAAGCCTATCTGCAAGCCCGCCCGGATCACGCCATGGGCTGGGTCATGCTGGGCCATTGCCTGCTGGAACTGGGCCGGATTCCAGCGGCCGACGCGGCCTATGCGCGTGCCCATAGGCTGGACCCACGCGACCCCTATGTGCTGTTCGCGCGCGGCGTCTTTCTGAAGCATCACGGCCAGCGGGACCAGGCGCGCGCTTTGCTGGCGGCATCGCACGCGATCGATGGTGGCGCAGAGGCACAGCGCGAATTGCGGTCGCTGGAACAGCCCGGCGGCGGCGACGGCGCGACGGATGCCGATGCCGGCGGCGCGCGCTTCTTCATCGATGTCTCGGACCTGCTGGAATACGCGGCCGGCAACCGCAACCTGTCGGGCATTCAACGCGTGCAGGCGGCGCTGATGGCGCACGCGCTGCAACACCCAGGCGATGCGATCTGCGTGATGACACGGGCCTGGGATGCGCGGCTGTGGAGCCTGTCGCGCACCGACCAGGCGGCACTGCTGGCGCTGCTGCATGCAGGCCAAGGCGGCACGCCCGAAGCGCATGCGGTGCTGCAGCGCCTGGCGGCGACGGCACGCATGGTGCCGCCGGTCGCGGGCGGCTGTTACCTGCAGGCGGGCGCCTTCTGGATGGGCGGCGGCAACCCGCCTTTGCACATGGCGCTGCGGATGGGCGGCATGCGCGTCTGCGTGCTGATCCACGACATCATCCCGGTGACGATGCCACAGGTTTTCGTGCCCGCCCTGGTGCTGGAATTCACCGCGGCGCTGGGCGAAGTGCTGCTGGGTGTCGATGGCTTCCTGGCCAATAGCGAACACACCGCTGCGACCTTGCGCGTGCTGATCGCGCGCAACGGGTTGCCCGGGCGCAGCGTGCTGGTCACGCCGCTGGCGCATATGGCGCGCGAGGATGTCGGCGCATCGGCCGAATGGGGCGCCGCCATCGCTGCCCTGCGTGGCCGACGATTCGCGCTGAGTGTGGGCACCATCGAAGCGCGCAAGAACCACGTGCTGCTGGTGCGCGCCTGGCAGGCCATGCTGGATGCGGGGGAGGACCCGCCGCTGCTGGTGCTGGTCGGCAAGCGCGGCTGGCGCACCGATGATTTTGACGCCGCGATGCGCGAAACCCATGGCGCGGATGGGCGCGTGTTGCAGTTGAACGAAGTGTCCGATGCGGAGCTGGAAACGCTCTATGCCGGCTGCGTCGTGTCCTTGTTCCCGAGCCTGAGCGAGGGCTGGGGTCTGCCGATCGGTGAAAGCCTGGCGCGCGGGCGAATTTGCGTCGCCAGCAACCGCGCATCCATGCCCGAAGTGGGCGGCGAACACGCATTCTATCTGGACCCGCTGGATGTGGATGCGGCGGCCGCGATGCTGGCGCGGCTGTTCAGGGACCCGGCGCTGTTGGCGCGCGCGCAGGCGGGCCTGCGGGATGGTTTCACGCCGCGCCGCTGGCCAGCCGTCGCGGCCAGCATGATGGCGGCGCTGGAGCGCGTGCCCGCGCGCGGTGCGGAACCCGCAGCAGGCGCGCCGGCGCTGCCTGTGGCGATGGAATTCCGCCCGGAGACCAGCGCGATCCTGGGCCCGCCGCGGATCGACCCGCTGCGCCACCCGCTCCGCAGCGCCTTCGCCGATGGCTGGGAGCGGCCGCGCGATGACGGCGTGTTGATGGGGGGACATTCGTCGCGCCTGCACTTTCGCGCGACCACAAGCGGGCGCTTGGCGCTGGAAATGGCCAGCCGGCGCGACGCACTGCTGCAACTGGGGCCGTTGCGACTGCCGCTGCCGGCCGGCCAGCCAGCGACGGTGACGATGGACATCGCGGCCGGGCCGCACAGCCTGGACCTGACCGCGGAGGGCGAAGTGCGACTGCTGTCGCTGCGGTTTGATACGCTGGCGGATGACAAGTCTGGCTGACACTGGGGCGCGTCAGCCCGCAGCGTGGCGCCATTGGTATCGTTCCACTATTGCAAATGAAAGTGCGTTAACAAATTTGCTTGCACTCTGGTGATAAAGAGCGTCTAACACTCCCATATGAATGCCAGGACCGGGCGCACTGCATCACGGTCTGGACGTCGTGGGGCCTCCCTTGCCGGGGGGGTGCCACAGGCCACGCGAAAGGAACGCATATGTCCGCGCAACACGATCCCGACCAGCTGGTTGGCATCCTCCGGGACACGGTGGTGTCACTGGTTCGCCGCGACGGGCCCGATTTGTCGGCCCGCCAGCTTGGCGTGTTTTTGACCGTCTACCTGTCCGAAGGTCCGCACACGGTGCGCGGCCTGGCCAGCGAACTCAACGTCTCCAAGCCCGCGATCACCCGCGCGCTGGACCGGCTGGGTGAGTTGGACCTGGCGCGCCGCAAGCTGGACCCGATGGACCGCCGCAGCGTCCTGGTGCAACGCACGCTGAAGGGTGCCGCGCTGCTGAAGGATATCCGCTCGACGATGGCGCAGGCCGAAGGCCATGTGACCACGCCGGTCGATGCCGTCACGGCGGAATTCCTGGACGAAACGCGCCGCGCGGGCTGAAGGGCTGGCGCGCCACTTGGGAGCGCGCCACCGTTTCAGTAACCGGTGCTGAAGTCCACCAGGTTGATCAATGGCTGGCCCGCACGCAGGCGGTGGATGTTCTCCACAACCTGCGGTGCAACGCTGCGCGGAATGGTGATGGACGCGGCATGCGGCCAGACCAGCACGCGCGGATGCGCCCAGAAGGCGTGATCCGCGGGCAGGGGTTCAGGTTCGAACACATCCAGGGCCGCCGCGCTGACATGGCCTGAATCCAGCGCCGCCAGCAGGTCCTGCGCCACCACATGCCCACCACGCGCACCGTTGATGAGGGCTGCGCCGCGCGGCAGCAGCGCCAACGTGCGGGCGTTGATCACGCCACGGGTATCGGGCGTCAACGGCAATAGACACACCAGAATGTCGGTTTGGCGCAGCATGGCATCCAGGCCATCTGTTCCAGCGAAGCATTGCACGCCGTCAAGCCGTCTCGGTTGCCGCGACCAGCCCATGACCGTGAAGCCCAGCACACGGCACAGGCCGGCCGCATGCGCGCCCAGTTCGCCAAGGCCCAGGAAGCCGATGCGGCGTGTGGCGGTCTCGGGTGCTGGCAATTCACGCCAGATGCGCGCGGCCTGTTGCGCGCGGTATTGCAGGTCCTGGCGGTGGAAGCGCAACACGTTCAGCAGCACCCATTCGCCCATGGCGGATGTCAGCAGCACATCCTTCAGCCGCGCCACAGGCACGCCTGGCGGCGGCCCTGGCGGGCGCAACAGATGGTCCACGCCAGCACCCATCGAGACCAGCAATTTCAGGTTCGGATAGCGGCGCAATTCAGCCATGTCGTAGCTGGACCAGCAGATGGCGACGTCGATGTCCTCGGCCGGCCCGCTCGCGGGAAACATCCGGATGTCCAGACCACCATCCAACGCCAGCAGCGCATCGCGCCAGGTCGGCATGGTGCCGTCCTTGGTGGAGAGCAGGATCGCCATCAGCCGGGTTCCCCTTCGCGGAAACTGCGCACATAGGCGCGCCAATCATCGCGGCCGGCGGCCACGCGTTCCGTGCCGTCGGGCAGCTTGGCGTAGAGGCTCAGCATGCCGCGCGCCCAGTAGATGTTGAACTGCAATTCGTTGTTCAGGACCATCTCGGCGGTGCGGTTGAACACGCCTTCCT
>JAAFHD010000199.1 GCA_013298245.1 Alphaproteobacteria bacterium | reverse complement strand
GCAGGCCGGTCAGCACGCCTTCGCGCATATTGCCGGTCAGTTCCGCTTCGTCGGCGAACAGCACCTGGCCGTCGGTTTCCAGCAGCTGCACATTGCCGCGCAATGAGGCCACGCGCCGCGTGCGATCGTACGCAAAGTTGTCGGCACGCACGACGCGGCCGGCCTGCCAGGCTTCCACCCGCCCGCTTGCCGAAACGACGCCGCCTTCGCGGTCATATTCCACCCTGTCGGCGGTGAAGATGATCGGTGCGTCTGTGGGCAGCGCGGCTTCTGGGGTGGGTGCGCCATTGCGCGGCGAGGGCATGCCATCGCGCATGATGCGTGCCGGCGCGTCGATCGGCGCGCCCAGCGCCAACAAAAGTGCCGTGGCCGCGCTACCCGCGATCCAGCGCCGATGCTGCGTGGCCCAGGCGCGCCGCGCCTGCCGGTTGCCGGTGGAGAAGCGCGGCAGAGTCGCTGAAGGGTGGACCGGTGGCGGCATTCGGAGAGCTTACCCATCCTCCAGGTAGAGCAACAGGCCCAAGGCGAGCAGCAGCCCCGCCAGCGAAGGTGTCCACGCGGCCAGCCAGACGGGCAGGGCGCCGCTCTCGCCGAATTCGCCGGTGATGCGGTCCAGCACGAACAGCGCGAAGCCCGCCGCGACGCCCGCCGCGATCATGCGTCCCGCACCACCCATGCGCGTCGTACGCGTGGAAAAAACAGCCGCCAGCAAGGCCATACCGACCGCGAGCAAGGGTGTCGCCAGCAGGGACTGGAATTGCAACCGATGGCGGATGGCGGAGAAGCCAGCACCTTCCAACACGTTGATGAAACCCGGCAGCGACCACACCGACAATGTGTCGGGCGAGGCGAAGCTGTCTTCGATGCGGTCGGGCGTCAGGTCAGAGGGCAGCGACAATGTGATCGGCGCGCGCGGCTGGCGGTCGATGCCGAAGACCACTGCTTCGTCCAGCGCCCATTGGCCGCCGGCAAGTGTGGCGCGCACGGCTTCCACGCGCGCCAAAAGACGGTCCTGCCCCGAGAGGCGGAAGACCGACACATCCTCCAGCACGAAGGCCGTGCCGCCGGGCCGCGGTCGGCCGGAAATGATTGCGACGCCGCCGGCTTCCAGCCCCTGGTCCGCCTGGCGCAGCCATAGCCGCCCGCCGGCCAGCGCGGTGACGCCGCTGCCGCCGCGCAGCGCAACATTTTCCAGCCGCTCCGCCCGCGTGAACAGCACCGAGGAGAGCGGCGACAGCGCTCCCACCGCGAAGCACCCGATCAACAGCGCGGCGACCACTGGGCCCAATAGGAAGCCCCACGCCGATACGCCCGCCGCGCGCGCCACCACCAACTCCGACGATCGCGTCAACCGCCAGAACGCCAACATCCCGCCCAGCAGAATCGCGAAGGGTAGGATTTGCATCGACAAGAAAGGCAAGCGCAGGGCGGCGATCGTGCCGATCGTGACGAAGCCTGCCTCAGGGCGTGATGCGGCACGGCGCAGCAATTCGATGAAGTCGAACAGCGCGACCAGCAAGGTCAGCGCCAGCAATGCCAGCAGCGCCGCCGTCAGGAAGCGGCGTCCGACATAGATGACCAGGGTGCGCGGGAAGGTCATCCCGGACGCATTCTGGGCCAGCCTGGCGCGCCGTGCAGCACCCAGGCGGCGATGGCGCCGGGCAGCAGCGTATGCAGCCAGATCAGTGGCAGCATGCCTGGCTGCCGTCCGGCTGCGGATGCGATGACCAGGCCAAGCGCGACGATGCCGACGGTGATACCCGCACCCGTGGCCAAACGCAGCCCGCCACCATGCCGGCGGAAGGGGCCCGTCAGCGCAACGCCGAGTGCGACCAGCGCCAGTGACATGGCCTGCAACGGCGCTGTCAGGCGTTGGTGCCCTTCTGCGGCGAAGCGGCGCGCGTCGCGCGTGGGCGTGTCGGCCGGTGGGTTCAGCAATTCCTGCAGGCCGCGTTCCTGGGCGGTGCGCTGGCGCGCCTGTTCGGCGCGGGAATTGCGGCCCAGTTCCACGCTGTTTTCGGCGAAGGACAGCACCGTCAGGCGCCATTCACCGCCGATGCGTTCGACCTGCTGGCGCTGCCCGTTGATGAGTGTCACGCCGGGGCCGGAGGGGCCGATCGTCAGCCGCCCGGCTTCCGCCAACAAGGTGACGGGCGCGCCGCGTTCCCGCGCATCATGCACCAGGATGCCGCGCAATGTGCCGTCGCGGTCGCGCGTGCGGGCATAGACGGTCAGGTCGCCGCCGACGGTGCTGAAGACGCCTTCCTGGAACAGCAGGCCGGCCATCTCGCTGCGGATTTCGAATTGCCAATCGCGGAAGGCGGATTGCGTCAGCGGGACGAGCCAGAGGGACAGGACGTAGCCGATGAATGTGGCGACGCCTGCCACGGCGAGCGCGGGGCGGCCGATCTGCCAGGGTGAGAGGCCGGCGGCGCGCATCACGGTGATCTCGCGGTCGGCGCCGAGGCGGACATAGGTGAAGAGCACCACGACGAAGGTGGTGACCGGCAGGATGATGGCGAGGAAGCTGGGGAGCAGCAGGCCGGTCAGTTCCAGGAAGACGAGAAGGGACAGGCCTCGTTCGAGAACCAGTTCGATGAAGCGCAGCGATTGCGTCACCCACACCAGCGCGACAAGGCCGACCGCCACCGCAACCAAAGCGATGGCGAGCTGGCGGAACAGGTAGGTGTCGAGCCGGGTCACGCGCGCCTTATACGCGGCTTACGGCGTGGCCAGGAAGGCGCGGATCACGCGGGCGGGCACGATCCACGCCGCGTCGGGATCGTGCAGCGCGCGTTGGCTGACGATGCCGAGCAGGCAGAGGGTTTCGGCGTCGAAGACACCGCCGCCGGATTCGCCGGGTTCGAGACGCAGCGCGAGCACGGCATAGCTGCCGAAGGCGGGGTTGGCTTCGGGGGTTTCGGCATCGAGGCGCGCGGGGGCGATGCGATCGCGCGTGGCAACCAGGACGCGTTGGCCGGGTGTAGGGTTTTGCGCGCAGACCGCGGCGCCGGGCAGTGCGCGGGCTGTCAGCAGCGCCAGGTCCTCGCCGCGCAGATAGGCCAGTTCGCAGTCGGGGCTGAGGTTGGCGGTGCCCGCGCGCAGGCGTTGCGCGGGGCCGGTGGGGGTGATGAGCGCGGTGAGCATGGGTGGCGGGTCTCGGCGGCCGAGGCGGCACCAGCCCTCGGCGATGCCGGCTTCGTCGAGGATATGCGCCGCGGAAAGTAGCGTGCCGTCGGCCAGGCGGATCGCCGTGGCGCGGGCGCGCGCGATATCACCAAATTCGACGGTGACGGGCACCACCCAATGCGATGGCAGCGCGGGCGCGCAACCCGCCAGCGCGAGGGCGAGCAGGAAGCGGATCACAACCCGCGCAGCACCTTGCCGGGGTTCATCAGGCCAAGCGGATCCATGGCGCGCTTGATGGCGTGCATGGCGGCCAGTTCGGCGCCGCCGCGCCAGTCCTCCACCATGTCGGTCTTGATGCGGCCGACGCCATGTTCGGCGCTGAAGGACCCGCCAAATTCGCGCACGATCTCGTTCACGCAATCCATGATGTCGTGGCTGCGCGCGAGGAAGGCTGCGGGGTCGGTGCCCGGCTCCTGCGCCAGGTTCATGTGGATGTTGCCGTCGCCGATATGGCCGAAGGGGACGGGGCGGCTGCCGGGGATCAGGCGCGTGAGTGCGGCGCAGGATCGGCGCACCATTTCCGGCACCTTCGAGACGGGCACGGAGACATCGTTCTTCACGCTGGCGCCGGCGCGTTTCTGGCCTTCGGGATGTTCCTCGCGCAGCTTCCAGATGGCGGCGCGCTGGGCTTCGGATTCGGCCAGCGCGGCGTCGGTCACTTCGCCGGCTTCCATGGCGTCTTCCAGCACGGATTCCAGGAGCGCGCGCAGGTTCGCGCCGGGGCGCGATGACGCCAGGTCCACCAGCACATAATGCGCGGCGCGTTCGGCCAGCGGCAGCGTCACGCCCGGCACATGGTCCAGCACCAAATGCAGCGACCCGGCGGACATGTATTCGAAGGCGCGTACCGCACTTTCGTCGCGGCCGCGGAAGCGGCGGAACAGGGAGAGCGCGGCGTCTTCATCGGCCACCGCGCAGAAGGCGACAGCTTCCTCCACCGGGCGCGGGAACAGGCGCAGGGCGGCTGCGGTGATGATGCCGAGCGTGCCTTCCGCGCCCACCAGAAGGTGGCGCAGCGCGTAGCCAGTGTTGTCCTTCCGCAGGCGGCGCAGGCCGTGCCAGATGCTGCCATCGGGCATCACCGCTTCCAGGCCCAGCATCAGCTCGCGCGCATTGCCGTAGCGCACCGTGGTGTTGCCGCCGGCATTGGTGGAAAGCACGCCGCCGATGGTGCACGAGCCTTCCGCCGAGAGCGACAAAGGGAACAACGCGCCGGCCTCGCGCGCCGCATCCTGCGCGGTTTTCAGGATGACGCCGGCCTCGGCCACCATGGTCATGTCGTGCACATCGATATCGCGGATGCGCGTCATGCGCGTGGTGGTCAGCACGATCTGGGTGGCGGTCTCGTCGGGCGTGGCGCCGGCGACCATGCTGGTGTTGCCGCCCTGCGGCACCATGGGCACGCGGGCTGCGGCGCACAGCTTCACAGCATCCGCCATTTCCTCCGTGCTGGCGGGGCGCAACACGGCTAGCGCATGGCCCTGGAACAGCGCGCGCCAATCGGTCTCATGCGGCGCCATATCGGCGCCTTGCAACACGCCTTGCGGGCCAAGGCGCTGGGTGAGTGCGGCGAGGAGGTCGTCACGGGTCATGGGGTTCCATCCCGCTTGCGCGCGCGCCGGTCAAGCGCCAGCATTCGCCCCATGCGCCAGACCCGAATCCCCTGCGTCCTCATGCGCGGCGGCTCCAGCCGCGGCCCGTATTTTCTGGAGAGCGATTTGCCGCCCGACGCGCCCACGCGCGACGCGGTGCTGCTGGCTGCGATGGGAAGTGGGCATCAGTTGCAGGTCGATGGCATCGGCGGTGCGAACACGCTGACCAGCAAGGTGGCGATTGTCGCGCCCTCGCGCGAACCCGATGTGGATGTGGACTACCTTTTCGCGCAGGTGGATGTGCTGAAGGCGATCGTGGATACCCGGCCCAATTGCGGAAACATGCTGGCCGGTGTCGGGCCTTTCGCGATCGAGGCGGGCATCGTCGCGCCGCAGGGCGAGCAGACGCTGGTGCGCATCCGCAACCGCAACACCGGCGCCTTGATCGAGGCGTTGATCCAGACGCCGGGCGGTGACGTGACCTATGATGGCGATGCCGAAATTCCCGGCGTGCCGGGTACTGCTGCGCCGATCATGCTGCGCTTCCGCCAGGTGGCAGGAGCGAAAACCGGCAAGCTGTTCCCGACCGGTGCGCGCAGCGAGATGATCGACGGCATCGAGGTCTCACTGGTCGATTGCGCGATGCCGATGATGCTGCTGCGCGCGGCGGATCTGGGCACCAGCGCGGAGGCCGCGCCGGCCGAGATCGATGGCGACAAGGCGCTGCTGACGCGCATCGAAAAGCTGCGCATGGAAGCCGGGCGCCGGATGGGTTTTGGCGATGTGACGGACAGCGTGGTGCCGAAGGTGGGGCTGGTGGGGCCGGCCACGGGTGCCGATTTTGCCGTGCGCTATCTGACCCCGCACGCGGTCCACAAGGCGCTGGCGGTGACGGGCGCTATCTGTCTTGCGGCGGCCGCGAAGGTGCCGGGAACGGTGGTGCCGCAGGTTGCCGCCGACACCGTGTATATCCGCCACCCCGGCGGCGTGCTGGATGTGCCTATCGCCATGAACGGCGATGACGACGTCGCCTGGGCCGGCATGCTGCGCACCGCGCGGCGCATCATGGAGGGCACGCTGCTGGTGCCCGCGCGCATCTGGGCACCGCAAGCGCGGATGGCCGCGGAATGATCACCCGCCGCACCGCGCTCGCCGCCGCCCTCGCCCCGCTGCCTGCCGCCGCGCAGCAGGATTTCCCCAACCGCCCGCTGCGCATCCTGACGGCCTTCGCCGCGGGCGGCGGCACCGACCTGATCGCGCGCGCGATCGCGCATGCCATGACGCCCGTAATCGGCCAGCAGGTCATCGTCGAAAACCGCCCCGGCGCGGGCGGCAACCTGGCCACCGAAGTCACCGCGCAGGCGCCCGCGGATGGCTACACCATCCTGATGGGCAATCACGGCCCGATGTCCGTGAACCCCAGCCTGTTCCGCAATCTGCGCGTGGACCCGGAGCGCGCGCTGACACCCATCGGCCTGGTCGCGGATGCGCCGCTGGTGGTCGTGGTCGGCCCGCGTTCGCGCGCCACCAATATGCGCGAGTTGTTGGACGAAGTGCGCGCCGGGCGCGGCGATACCACCTATGGTTCCGCCTCCAACGGTTCCGCCAGCCATTTGGCGGCTGCGCTGTTGATGCAGATGTCGGATTTGCGCGCGGAACACGTGCCCTATCGCGGCGCCGGCCCCGCGTTGACCGATGTCGCCGCCGGCACGCTGCACTTCATGATCACGACGCTGCCCTCGGTGGTCGGGCTGCTGCAAAGCAATGTGCTGCGCGCGTTGGGCGTGACCGGCGAGCAGCGCATTCCCGTGCTGCCCAATATCCCGACCGTGGCCGACACCGTGCCTGGCTACAAGGCCACCGCCTGGTACGGGCTGCTGGTGCGCCAGGGCACGCCGGACGCCGTCGTCGCGCGCCTGGTCAGCGCCAAGCAGGCCGCCATGCGAGACCCGGCGCTGGGCGCGCGGCTGCGCGATGAAGGCGCCGAACCCTCCACGCTGGACGGCCCCGGC
>JAAFHD010000198.1:4746-6818 GCA_013298245.1 Alphaproteobacteria bacterium | reverse complement strand
CCGCCGGCGCCTTCGGTCGCACGAACTGCGTGCAATCCATCCCACGCGTGCCGCCTTCCCGCCGGTCCATGCCAAGCGCCTTGATCGCGCGTTGGAAGCGCGCGGCCAGCAGTTCCGCATAGGCGCCGCTGCCGCGTTGGCGTTGTCCGAAATCGGATTGGTACAGCGCCCCGCCACGCGTCTGCCGCACCAGCGACAGCACATGCCGCGCGCGGTCAGGGTAGTTCTTCACCAGCCATTCCTCGAACAAGGCCTTCAGTTCCAAGGGCAGGCGCAGCAGCACATAGCCGGCGCGGCGCGCACCCGCGCGCGCACCGGCTTCCAGGATGCGTTCCAGCTCCGCGTCGTTCAGGCCGGGGATCATGGGTGCTGCCAGCACCGCCGTCGGGATGCCGGCGGCCGACAGCGCCTCGATCGCGGCCAGGCGGCGTGTGGGGCTGGCGGCGCGGGGTTCCATCCGGCGCGCCAGCGTGCCGTCCAGCGTGGTGACCGAGACCGCCACTTGCGCCAGCCCGCGGGCTGCCATGCGGCCCAGGATATCCGCATCGCGCAGCACCAGCGCGGATTTGGTGACGACAGTGACGGGGTGGTTGAAGCGTTCCAGCACCTCCAGCACCTGTCGTGTCAGGGCCAGCTTGCGGTCCACCGGCTGGTATGGGTCGGTGTTGGCACCCAGCGCCACAGGCTTGGGTTCATAGCCCGGCCGGCACAGTTCGCGTTCCAGCAGCGCCGGCAGGTCGGGCTTGAACAGCAACCGGGTTTCGAAATCCAGGCCAGGCGAATAGCCCAGATAGGCGTGGCTGGGCCGCGCGTAGCAATACACGCAGCCATGCTCGCAACCACGATAGGGGTTGATCGACCGATCGAAGCCCAGATCCGGGCTGTCGTTGTAGGTCAGCGCTGACTTGGCGCTCTCCCGCATCAACTGCGTCGGCAGCGGCGGCAGGTCGGCCAGGTCTTCCGCCAGCGTGCCCCAGCCATCATCGAAGGCCTCGACCGCAGCGTCTTCAAACCTGTTGGCGGGGTTGGACACAGCACCCCGCCCCTTGCGCTCGGCGCCAGGGATGGCGAAGCCTGTGCGGGATTGAAGGCCGGTGTCATGCACCACCGGCCGGCGCGGGGAAGGCTGACCCCAGAGGAGACCATCGGGCATGACCAAAACTCCCGCGCTGTTCGTGTTCCGTTCGCAGATGTCTTAACCGCGATGGAACCGGTCCGTCAAGAACAATTTGCGAACATTATCACCCCAGCCTGGAACGCCGCCGGCAGCCTGGAAGCGACCGCCGCAGCCCTGCGCGAAGCCCCGGTGCCGGTCATCCTGGCCGATGCCGCAAGCCCCGATGGCACGGCACAACGGGCTGAATCATTGGGCTTTCATGTCGTGCAGGCGCCACGCGGACGCGGCGCGCAACTGGCCGCCGGAATCGCCGCCAGCACCGCCCCCTGGCTGTTGCTGCTGCACGCCGATACGCGGCCCGAACCCGGCTGGTGGGCTGCCGCCCAGGCCTTCATGGCACGCGGCCCGGCCTTGGGATATTTCGATTTCGCACTGGATGCGCCCACCCCTGCCGCCCGCCGCCTGGAACGCGCCGTCGCCTGGCGCTGCCGCCATCTCGCACTGCCCTATGGCGACCAGGGACTGCTGATCCACCGCGACCTGCTGGACCGCGTGGGCGGGGTGCGCCCGCTGCCGCTGATGGAAGATGTGGACCTGATCCGTCGCCTGCGCCCGCTGCGCCCGGCGCGCATCGGGGTGCGCGCCGTCACATCCGCCGCGCGCTGGGAACGCCAGGGCTATCTGCGGCGTTCAGCGCGCAACCTCACCTTTCTGGCGCTGTGGTTCGCGGGCGTGCCGCCGCGCATGCTGGCGCGCTGGTATTGATGCGTCAGTCCCGCGCGAAGGGGTTTTCGGCCCCGCGCCCGGGCGCGCCATCCATCGTCACCTCCACCCGCAGCAGCCGCCCGCTAAAGGCGAAAGGCGCTTCGTAGTCGCCCACCGGCGAGCCCCAATCCAACCCCACATCCAGCCCCGCCCAGGCGATGAAATTGTAGAAGCCAAGCGGCGTGCGCAG
>JAAFHD010000198.1:0-4736 GCA_013298245.1 Alphaproteobacteria bacterium | reverse complement strand
ATTCGGTGATGCCCGGGCCGGTGGCCAGCGTGGGCTTCGCCTCCCGCGTGATGCGCCTCGCGTGCAGCGACACGCAATGCGCCCCCGGTGGCACCGCGCGATCGGCGTGCAGCACCACATGCTCGCCGCCGATGTTCATCTCATGCACCGGCACGCCATCGCGCAGATACAGCACATAGCCGCTGGCGGCATCGCCATGCGCGATCAGCACGCCGTCATCGCCGCCGGCGAATTCCGCGAAGGCGTCGATGGTATAGGGCCGCTCGCGGATATCGGGTGCAACCTCGGTCGGCACATGGCCGATGCCGGCGTGCAAGACATACTGCCGCCGCGCCCCATGCACGCGCGCGGCATTGGCGGCAAAGCGCTGCCGGAAGCGGTCATCGAGCGGCAGCACCTGGTGGGCGCGCGCCTCCTGCCACCACAGATCGATCAATTCGCGCAGCTTTTCGGGGTGCGCGGCGGCCAGGTCATGCGCTTCGGACACATCGCGTTCCAGGTGGAACAGCTCCCAGCGGTCATTCTCGAAGGGCGTTTCCGGCGCGTGATAGGCGACCGCCTTCCAGCCCCGATGGACGATGCCGCGATGGCCGAACATCTCGAAATACTGCGGGGTGGATTTGGACGGCGCCGCCGCGTCCCGCAGCGATGCCGCGAAGCTCTCGCCCTCCAGCGGCATTTGCGCGACACCATTCACGCGGGCCGGGGGTGCCACACCCACCAACTCCAGCAAGGTCGGCGCCAGGTCGCAGGCATGCGCGAATTGGTGGCGCAATTCGCCCCGCGCCGGGATGCCGCGCGGCCAGGCCATCACCAGCGGATCACGAATACCGCCGCCATGGGTGTTCTGCTTGTAGCGCCGCATCGGCGTGTTCGACGCCATGGCCCAGCCCAGCGGATAATTCGCATAGGTGCCGGGGGAGCCGATCGCGTCGATCCGCGCGCGTTTCTCGGCGATGGTTTCATCGCGCAGGTTGCGCGGGCCCAGCAGGTTCACGCCCCCCGTTGGCCCGCCTTCCTGCGAGGCGCCATTATCCGACAGCACCAGCACCAGCGTGTCATCGGTCAGGCCGGCGCGGTCCAGGAAGGCCATCAGCCGACCGATATGCCGGTCCGTGTGGTCCAGCATGCCGGCAAAGGCTGATTGCAGCCGCAGATGGAAGGGGCGGTCTTCCGCCGGCACTTCGTCCCAGGGGCGCACATCGGCGTTGCGCGGCGGCAGGGTGGTGTCGGGCGGGATGATGCCCAGCGCCTTCTGGCGCGCGAAGCGCTGCTCGCGCTCGGCATCCCAGCCATGGGCGAAGACGGGGTCGTAGCCGCGGATGATGTCTGCCGGTGCCTGGTGCGGCGCGTGCACGGCGCCAAAGGCCAGCCACAGCAACCATGGCTGGCCCGGCAATTCCGCCTGGTGGCCGGCCAGATAGGCGATGGCCTGGTCCACCAGATCCTCGGTCAAATGGTAGCCCTGTTCGGGCGTGCGCGGGGGCGCCACGGGCGAATTGTCGCGCACCAGTTCGGGCGAATACTGGTCGGTCGCGGCATCCATGAAGCCGTAATAGCGATCGAAGCCACGCCCCAAGGGCCAACCATCGAAGGGGCCGGTGCTGCCCGCTTCGGTCAGCGGCGTGACGTGCCACTTGCCCAGCATGTAGTTGCGATAGCCGTGTGGGCGCAGCATTTCCGCCAGTGTTCCGGCCTCCTTCGCGATCTTGCCGCGATAGCCGGGGAAGCCGCTGTCGAAATTGGCCAGGCTGCCCACGCCGGCGGAATGGTGGTTGCGCCCGGTCAGCAGTGCTGTGCGCGTGGTGGAACACATGGCCGTCGTGTGGAAGGCCGTGTAGCGCAGGCCGCGGGCAGCGATGGCATCGATGTTCGGCGTGCGGATCGGGCTGCCATAGCAGCCGAAATCGGCGAAGCCGGCATCATCGAACAGCATCAGCAGGATGTTCGGCGCGCCCTTGGGCGCGCGTGGGGCTTGAGGAAAATGCGGCGTCGATTCCGCTGCTGTCAGGCCGATTTTCATGGGGCGTCCTCCGCCGTCACTGTGACGGCGGGGGGCGCTGCGTCAATCAGGCCGGGCGGCGATCATCAGCGGGCGTGTCGGCCTGCAATTCGGCTTCCAGGTCGGCGGTGATGTTGACGTTCTCGTCGGGGATGACCGTCGCTTCGCCCTGGGGTTCCTGGCCGTCGTCGATATGGACCTGGCGCGGGTGGCGGCGTTCGCCGTTCGGCGGCGGCTGCTGGGCGGCCTGTGCGGCCTGCGCCTGGTTCATCGCACCCAGCACGCGAAAATAATGCTCCGCATATTGGAAATAGGCTTCGGCCATGACGCGGTCACCGCCGCTGGTCGCATCGCGCCCCAGCTGCAGGTATTTTTCGAACAGCTGCTGCGCGGTGCCGCGCACGCGCTGTTCGGGGCCGATGCTGTCGAAGACGTGGTTGCGGTTCATCGGCTGCTGACCGCCGCCGCCGCCTCCGCCACCACCGGCGGGCCGGAACTGTCCGCCGCCACCACCACCGCCACCTTGGCGGAACCCGCGGCCGCCACGCATGCGTTTCATGTTCATTGGAAGGTCGCGTATCATCCGTTGTGAAGCGCGCGGGGCGATGCCGCGCTGCGCTATCGATGCCACATTCTGCCGCGAAGGCCGGCCCGACCCGGCTATGCCGTGGATTCGTTCCGTGCAGCGTTTGTGGGCCTGTCCGGCCCGAATTGCAAGCGCCGCGTCAGGATTTGACGACAAGCGCGCGCGGAATGCCGCCGAGGTCCGCAATGGGCGGGGCAGGGCGCAGGCCAGCGGCAGCCATCAGTGCGGCCACATCCGCACCCTGACCCTGGCCGATTTCCAGCACCGCTGTGCCGCCAGGCGTCAGCAGGCCGGGCAGCGCGGCGGCAAGGATGCGATAGGCATCCAGCCCATCCGCGCCGCCGGCCAAGGCGGTCGCGGGTTCGTGGGCAGCGACCTCCGGCATCAGGGCTGGCACGTCATCGGCCGGGATATAGGGCGGGTTGGACAGCACCAGGTCGAAGCGCGATCCCAACGCGCCGGCCCAGTCGCCGGCGATGAAGGCGGCGCGGCTGGCCAGCCCGAGTCGCGTCGCGTTTCGCGCCGCCAGCGCTGCGGCTTGCGGCACCAGGTCCACGCCCAGGCCCCAGGCGTCGGGCCGTTCCGACAGCACCGCCAGCAGCAGGCAGCCGGTGCCGGTGCCAAGGTCCAGCACGCGGCGCGGCGCGGGGGCTGCATCGAGTGCTGCCTGCACGATGGTCTCGCTATCCGCGCGCGGGATCAGCGTGGTGGGGGAGACGCAAAAATCCATCCCCCAGAAGCCGGCTTGGCCCAGGATATGCGCCATGGGTTCGCGGCTTGCGCGGCGGGCCAGCATGGCGGTGAAGCGCTGGGCTGCATCGGGCGGCACGGCGGCGCGCGGGTCGCGCAGCAGCGCTTCGGGTGTGGCACCCATGGCGTGGGCGAGCAGCCAGCGCGCCTCCATGCGCGGGGTTTCGATGGCGGCCGCGCGCAGCACCTGGCCTGCCTGGCAGAGCCAGGCGCCGATGCTCTCGCCGGGCGCGCAATTCATGACCAGTCGGGCCGCACGCCCGGTGGCGGGGAGTAGGGGATTTCGCCGCGCGACATCACCGCATCCCGCCCGCCATGCTGTGCGAGGATCACGGCCTGGCGCGCCTTCACGCGCGCATCGATGGCTTCGGGCGTGTCCTTCAGGCGCGCATGCAGCGCGGCTTCGAAGCGCGCGCGGGTTGCGGCGTGGGCGGGGTCTTCGCCCAAATCGTGCAGTTCTTCGGGGTCGGCCTGCAGGTCGAAAAGCTGCGGCGGATAGGCTGGGTAGCGCACATATTTGAAGTGCTGATCGCGCAGCATGAAGGCGGCCTGGCGGGAGCCTGTCGCATGGTATTCGCTGAAGCCCATGCGGTCCGTTGCGGCGCCATTGGCGATGGCGATCAGGCTTTCGGAACCGGCGGGCGCGCTGCCCACGCCCAGGCAATCGGTGGCGGTTGCGAAGACATCCGTGAGCGACACTGGCGTGGCGCAACGCGCCGCCGCGGGCACGCCATCGCCCACCAGAATCATAGGGATGCCGACACTTTCGGCATACATGTTGGACTTGCCCCACAGGCCGCGCGCACCGACGCTGTCGCCATGGTCTGAGGAATACAGCACGCGGGTTTGCGCGGCCTGCCCGCTGGCTTCCAGCGCCGCCAGGATCTTCCCCACCTGTTCATCCATGAAGCCAACCAGGCCGTAATAGCCGGCCAGCATGCGGCGCAAAGTCGCGTCGCTATCGACTGCGTCATCATAGGCGTTGGTGGTGCGATAATCTTCCAAGAAGGGGTGCCGCGGCCGGTCCGCTGGTGCGTAGAGCTTGGGCAGCGGCAACTGGTCCAGCGGCGTCGCGTAGTAGTGCTCTGGCGGCGCGATCAGCGGGAAATGCGGCGTGACGATCGAGACGAACAGGCACCAGGGTTCTTCGATCCGCGGTGCTTCCTCGCGCAGCCAGATTTGCGCGGCGGCGGCGATGTCGCGGTCATAGCGGGTGTAGTCGCTCTCGCCCGGGCCGGCGCCCTGCGCGAGCTTCGCGGCACCACGGCGCTTCGGCGCGGTTTCATCGCGCACCAGTGACAGCAGGTCACCCACGCCGCCCACGACATGCATCGCCAGCTTCTCTTCCGAGAAGCCGTTATCGTCAGTGCCATCGCGATAATGCAGCTTGCCGATAGA
>JAAFHD010000197.1 GCA_013298245.1 Alphaproteobacteria bacterium | reverse complement strand
CCAGAACATCGGGTAATGCGGGCTCAACATGATGAAGATGACGGGCAGCGTCATGTAGTTGTTGTGCACGCTGCGCTGCTTGCCCCAGCCGCCCCAGCGCGGGTCGATCGGGCCGTTCGCGACGACCGCGGCGACCATCTTCTTCTGGCCGGGAATGATGATCATCAGCACGTTCGCTGCCATGATGGTGCCGATCATCGCACCCACTTGCAGATACGCACCGCGCCCTGAAAAAACCTGCGTGCAAATCCACGCCGAGAGCGCCAGCGCGGCCATGCCGATGATCGCCATGGCGATGCCGTCATCGCCCAAGGGCGTGCGGCAGATCAGGTCGTACACGACCCACGCCGCGACCAGCAGCGCCAGCGAAATGCCGATGGCTTCCCACGGCGCCAAATCCGCCACATCCGGGTCGATCAGATAGGTGCTGGCCTGGCCGTAATACATCAGCACGAAGAGCGAAAAACCGCTGATCCAGGTCCAGTAGGCTTCCCATTTCGACCAATGCAATGGTTCGGGCAGAAAGCCTGGCCCGGCGATGAATTTCTTCTTCTGGTAGAAGCCACCGCCATGCACGGCCCATTGCTCGCCGCGCACCAGCGGGTCGCCATCCTTCGGCGCCTTCAGCGATTGGTCGAGACCCATGAAGTAGAAGCTGGCGCCGATCCAGGCCATGCCCGCGATCACATGCAGCCAGCGCAGCAGCAGGTTGGCCCATTCGGTCAGGTAGGCTGCGTCCATCAGGAACCCCGGTACGTGGTGTAGCCGAAGGGCGAGACCAGCAGCGGCACGTGGTAATGCGCGGCCAGATCGGCGATGCCGAAGGACAGCGTGACCTCATCCAGGAAGGGTGGCTCGGGCAGTGTCACGCCCTGCGCGCGGAAATACTGCGCCACCTGGAACACCAGCTGATACGCGCCGGTGCGAAGTTCATCCTGCGCCAGCAGGCCGCCAGGGGCGCGGCCATCCGCATCCGTGCGGCCGGTCTTGATCACCGCGCGCGCGCCATCCGCGCCCACGCGGAATAGCGTGAACGCCATGCCCGCACCTGGTCGGCCATGCGCCGTATCCAACACATGCGTCGACAGCCCCATTGCCTTGCCTCCGTTCGTGGCAGTCAGCAATCCCGAAAACCGCCTGGATTGGCAAGCCTTGATCCGGCACGCGCAGGGCCTTAAGCGCGTTGGCCTGCCACGGAGTGCCGCATGTCCACCACCATCGCCCCGAATCTGGTCGCCGCCGTCAGCGAAGCCCGGCAATGGGACCGCCTGATGCAGCTGGCGAAGATTGGCGCCATTCCCGGTGACGGCGTGAACCGGCCATGCCTGTCGCCGGAAGACCGCGAGGCGCGACGGCTGTTCATCGGCTGGGGCGAGGCGATCGGGCTGACCGCCAGCATCGACCAGCTGGGCAACCTGTTCCTGCGGCACGAGGGCACGGACCTGACGGCCGCGCCCGTCCTCTCTGGCAGCCACATGGACAGCCAGCCGAAGGGCGGGCGGTTCGATGGCATCTATGGCGTCATCGCAGCACTGGAAGCCGTGCAGGCGCTGCGCGAGGCTGGCATCACCACCAAGCGCCCCATCGAAGTGGTCGGCTGGACCAATGAGGAAGGCGGCCGCTTCGCGCCTGGCTGCATGGGCAGCATGGCCTATGCCGGCTTCGCGCCGCCCGACACCTGGGACGATATCCGCGACAATGCCGGCATCGCCTGGGCCGATGCGCTGCGTGAACATTTGGCCGCGGAGGCCGACATCACCCGCCGCCCGCTTGGCGTTGTGGAAGGGCCGGCACCCTTCGCCTATGTCGAAGCGCATATCGAACAAGGCCCCATCCTGGAACAGCGCGACACCGATATCGGCGTCGTCACCGGCATCCAGGGCAGCCGCTGGTTCAGCGTGGAAATCCATGGCCGCTCGGACCATGCCGGCACCTGCCCCGTGGGCATGCGCCAGGACGCGATGCAGGACGCGATCCGCGCCATCACCGCGCTGAACGCGCTGATGCATGACCCCACCGATGTGCTGCGCTTCACCGTGGCGCGCATGGAGGTTTTTCCGAATGCGTCGAATTCCGTGGCCGACCTGGTGCGGTTTTCCATCGACTTCCGCCACCCCGACAACGCCGTGCTGCAAGCGCGCGGCAATGCGATCGAGGGCGTGATCGCCGCTTCGCTCAGGCATTGCAGCTACAAGCTGTTCGAGCGATTCCACGCAGTGCCCGCGGTGTTCGACCCGCTGGTGGTGGACGCCGTGCAGCGCGCGGCCGCGTCGCAGGGCCTGTCGCATATGCGCATCCCCTCGGGCGCGTTTCACGACAGCCAGTTCATGATCCCGCTTTGTCCCTCGGGGATGATCTTCATCCCGTGCCGCGGCGGCGTGTCCCACAACCCGGCGGAATACGCATCGCCCGAGCACTGCGCCGCCGGTGCGCGCGTGCTGGCGCAGGTGCTGGCGGAGCTTGCCAACACCTGACGCAGCCGCGCGTCAGAAGATGGAAATATCCGACGCCTGGATCACCGGCGTATTCGGCAGGAAGGCGATGACGTTCGGTCCCGATGGCCCGGTGCCATCCTGATCGTACCACAGCGCCTTGCTGTTGGTGTCGTAGTAGACAGTGGCCGTTGCGTGGGTCGGGACCACGCCGGCGCCGTAGTGGAAGCCCACGCCCGGCGTGAAGCTGAAGCCCGCGGGGGCAGCGAAACCGCCAGAGACGAAGATGATCCGGTCGCCTTCGTCGCGATTGAAATCGAAGATCAGGTCGGTGCCTTCGGACTGTGTATTGAAGAAGAAGCTGTCCGCGCCCGCGCCGCCAGCCAACTGGTCCTCGCCTGCGCCGCCTGAGAGGAAGTCGTTGTCGGCTTCGCCGAACAGCGTGTCATTGTTGTCCTGGCCGTAGAGCGTGTCCGCGCCGCTGCCGCCTTCGATGCGGTCCCAGTCACCCTCGCCGAACAGGGCGTCATTGCCGGCCTGGCCATAGAGGCTGTCATTGCCCCAGCCGCCGGCCAGGAAATCATCGCCGGCCTCGCCGAACAGGGTGTCGAAACTATCCTCGGCATAGGCGGTGTCGTTGCCATTGCCCCCAACCACCAGGTCATTGCCGCGGCCGCCAACGAGGAAGTCATTGCCGTCGGCGCCGTAGAGGGTGTCATCCGCGTCATTGCCGAACAGCTGATCGGCGGCGGCACCGCCATGCAGGACATCCAGGCCCGCCAGACCCTTCAACTCATTCTCGAAGACCTGGTGGCCGTACAGCGTGTCATTGCCCGCGCCGCCAATGATCACACCATCGCGCGGATCGAGGATCTGCTGGCGAATACCTTCGACCTGCCCATCGCTGCCGCCGGCCCAGGTGACGACGACACGATCATCGGGCAGCGCCGCCACCGAGACCGCACGGTGGTAGGGATTGGGCAGAAACACTGCGACATCGCTGACCACAGCCTCCCTACCTTCGCGCTGGCCCGTGGCGTCGAAGGCCTGCGCGCGGATGGTGCTGCTGGATTGGTCGTGCCACGCCACCACGAAACCGCCGCTGGACAACGCCGCCACATCAGACGCGTATTGATCCTGCGGCACTCGGGTGTTGACCTGGAATTCAACGCTCAGCGGCACGCCGGTGGCGCTGTAGATACGGCCACGAACACCATAATTGAGTTCAGGTTCCAGGACGCCTGAGGCCGACCAGGTGACCAGGTAGCTGCCATTCGCCAGCGCAGCCACATGCGGGTAGGCGAAGGGCTGGCCGGCCGCCACGACCACGTCAGCGACATTGACCGGCGACAGGCCACCGGTGAACAGCCTGAGCCGCACGGTGGCGTCAGCTTCATTCTCCCAGACCACCGCGGTGGTGCCTGTCAGTTGGCTGAAGGCGATGTCGGTGGTGTTCTGCGCGCCAGCGACCGCGCTGTTCGCGGTGGCCGTGTTGGTCACGGCAATGGCGGATGAATAGCGGGAGACCGTGATGTCGTCGTTATTGACGAAGGACACCACAAGGCCGCCGCCCGGAATGGACGCCATGTTGGAGCCGGACTCCGGATTGAAGGAAGCGGCGAAGGAACTGAAAAATTGAGGTGAACCGGCCGCGGAATAGACGCGCGCCCTGACATCGAAGTCGGTCGTGCTGACGTCGAACGCATCACTGTAGGATATGATGAAGCGACCATCCGACAGGCCAGCAACGGCGGGCTCCTTGATAACGTTCGCATCATCGACCACGACGAACTCGGCGCCGCCCTCGCCGGTGGGGCTGAAGATGCGCGCGCGGATGTCGCTGCCATTGGTTCCAGGATCCATCCAGGCGATGACATAGCGGCCATCGGCCAGCACACCGATGGCCGGGCTGTTCTGCACCCCGGCCAAGGTCTCGTTGACGACCTGTTCGCGGCCCCACATGCGGATGGACATGTAACAACCTCCCTCTTGCTTCTTGCCAGTGTCGACGGACACAATTGCGGACTGGGGAATTATTGTACGACTTGAATATCCGACCGTAGTATGCCCCACATTGTGCAACAAGCACATTTTCGACAACCCAGCCGGCTCCGCCCGGCTTGCGTTCTGCCGCGCGGCGCGCGACAGGCGCGGCATGAGCGAACTCCTCTCCCTCCCCAAGGACCGGATCAAGATTCTGCTGCTGGAAGGTGTGAACGACACCGCCGTGCAGTTCATGGCCGATAATGGCTATGCGCAGATCACGCGCGTGCCCAAGGCGCTGGATGGCGAGGCGCTGAAAGAAGCGCTGCGCGGCGTGCATCTTCTTGGCATCCGCAGCCGCACGCAGCTGACCGCCGATGTGCTGGAAGCGGCCGACCGCCTGGTCGCGGTGGGCTGCTTCTGCATCGGCACCAACCAGGTGGACCTGGCCGCCGCGCGCGAACGCGGCATCGTGGTGTTCAACGCGCCGTTTTCCAACACGCGTTCCGTCGCCGAATTGGTGATGGGCGAGATCATCGTGCTGCTGCGCGGCGTGCTGCCCAAATCCAACGCAGCACATGCCGGCGTGTGGCAGAAGACGGCGGACGGCTATCACGAAGTGCGCGGCCGCACGCTGGGCATCGTGGGCTATGGCAATATCGGCAGCCAGCTCTCGGTGCTTGGCGAAGCCTTTGGCATGCGCGTGCTGTATTTCGATGTGGCGGCCAAGCTGCAGCGCGGCAATGCCAGCCGCTGCGCGAGCCTGGATGAATTGCTCAACTGGTCCGACATCGTGACCATGCATGTGCCCGAAACCGCCGCCACCATGGGCATGATGGGTGCCGCCGAATTCGCGAAAATGCGGCCCGGCGCGATCTTCATCAACAATGCCCGCGGCACGATCGTGGACCTGGACGCGCTGGCTGCCGCGCTGCGGTCCGGCCACCTGGCGGGCGCGGCCGTGGATGTCTTCCCCGAGGAACCGGCGCGCAACGGCGATGCCTTCACGACACCCTTGGCCGGCATCGAGAACGTCATCCTGACCCCGCATATCGGCGGCAGCACCGAGGAAGCACAGGCCCTCATCGGCGAGGAAGTCGCCGCCAAGCTGATCGACTATTCCGACACCGGCAGCACCGTGGGTGCCGTGAATTTCCCCGGCGTGCAGCTGCCGCCACAGCCGACCGGCGTGCGCTTCATGCATGTGCACCGCAACGTCCCGGGCATCCTGACCGGCATCAACACCATCTTCGCCAAGCGCGGCGTGAACATCGCCGGCCAGTATCTGCAGACCGAGGGCGATGTGGGTTACGTGGTGGTTGATGGCGGCGCCTCGCGCGACAGCCAGGCCATCCTGGAGGAAATGCGCGCCCTGCCCGGCACCATTCGCGCGCGCCTGCTGTACGAGCGCTGACGGAGGCTCCGCGCAAACCCCTTGCGGCCCTGCGCCCTTTCGGCCACGTCTTGCCTCCGGAGACATCCCGAGGAGAGAGAGCATGACCGTCGCCCGCCGCGCACTTCTGGCCGCCCCGGCTGCCCTGGCACTGCCCGCCAACCATGCCCGCGCGCAGGCGACGCGCGAATTCCGCCTGGGCCTGATCACGCCGCCCGCGCATACCTGGAACCAGAACCTGACCGCCTGGGGCACGCGGCTGCGCGATGCGTCCAACGGGCGCTTCACGGTGACGCTGTTCCCCTCCGGCCAGCTCGGCAACGAGGCGGCGATGCTGCAGCAATTGCAGACCGGCGCGCTGGATATGTCGCTGCTGACCACCGCCGAAATTTCCAACCGCATGGACGCGATCGGCGCGCTGCATGCGCCCTTCATCGTGCCCGATATCCAGCGCGCGGTGGCCATGCTGCGCGGCCCGATCGCGCTCGGCCTGCTGAATGGCATGCCACAGGCCATCGGCTGCGTGGGCTTCCGCTACGGCATGGTCGGCATGCGGCAAATCCTGACGCGCGACGTGACCAACACGCTGGCCGATCTGCGCGGCAAGAAGATCCGCATCACGCCGGCCGCCCCCACGCGCGACTTCTTCAACCTGATCGGCACGGCACCCACGCCGCTGCCGCTGCCGCAGATTTTCGAGGCCCTGTCCAACGGCCAGATCGACGGCGTGGACCTGGATTTCGAAAGCACGATCAACAACCGCTTCCAGGAAATCTGCCGCACCATGCTGCTGACCAACCACTTCGCCTTCCCGGCGATCGGGCTGATGTCGGCGCGCGTCTTCGCCACGTTGTCACCTGCCGATCGCGAGCTGGTGCGCGGCACGATGACCGAAGCGCTGGACGCGCTGTGCGACAGCATGCCCGAACGCGAGACGCGCCAACTCGCGCAGCTGCGCACCTCCAACATGCAAATCCGTGCGGCGGGGCCGGAATTCTTCGGCGATGCGGTGGCGCAGTTCGACCGCGCCTGGGGCCCGCGCGC